>DUIO01000298.1 GCA_013330315.1 Methanosarcina sp.
CGGAATCCGTGGGTGTGCCCCCTACAGCGTAAGCAGGTATGCCCCCTACATCGGTCTTCGTTATCCTGAGGGGCTCAAAGATAGAGATAGAGCGTCCTACCCCACTCTGCTGGACAGCAGGAGCCGAAATTGTAACTTCCCCGAGGTCCGAAACGCTGTCAAAAGCGGCTTTCAGACCTGTCGAATAAACACCATCGTCATTTGTAACAAGGATTTTTGGGACCATCAGCTTTCCCATAAGTTGCAGGATAATTTAAAATTTATGGAAACGCAACTCTGATTTTACTTCTATGTCGCAGACGAATGCCTCCCATATCCAAGTTATATTTTATGATAAATATAGAAATAAAAGTAATATATTACAACAATATACTAATAAAAAAACATGTAACTGGGATGAGAATAAACCCTGAAATTCCAGGATAAATGGAGAGATGAGATCTATTCAGGCCTATTTTATTTTTTCTTGATCAAAGATAAAAAGATCCCTGAAAACCCTACACCACTGGGATTTACCGGCCTCGGCCTCTCGGCAGCCCTTCTAAGCCTCATTCATATAGGACCTTACCCTGTAGAATAGGACTTTACCCTGTAGACTCGATGATCGTATCCATGGAAATATTCCTCTGAGACTTTGCTCGGGTCTTTGCAGGCATTATGGCATGGAAGAAGGGACAAGTGTTTTTGGAGGTACGGCGTTCTGTACATTCGGGCTTTTCTGGTCTCTCTTACAGGACTTGATACTTATGCCTTTATTTGGCTGGATTGAAGGCCCTGAGCCGCTGGCATTTGTAGCCTATCTTTTCCTCTGAGGCGCCTACACCTTCGTCATGTTAATAGCAGCTCTGAAGTTGGGCAGCAAAGCCATAATTTTTGTATTTGTAATCCTTTTCATACTGTTTATACTGCTGGCTATCGTAAACGCGACAGGAAATACAGGCTTACTTGTCATAGCCGGCTATATGGGACTTATCATGGGTCTTGGAGTTCTGTACATCTCCCTTGGTGAAGTGCTTAACGACGCGTATGGAAGGACAGTTGTTCCTGTCTGAGGATAGAAAAACTGGAAGTAGTAAAAGGGAATAAGACAAGCAAAAGCATAAAATTAAAAGCATAAAATGCAACGGCATAAATGCCGAAGCAAAAGATAAAAACTGAGATAAAACACAGGGCTGTTGTTTAGCATTTGCTCGGCCCTGGTTCTTTTTAATCTAAGAAACTCTCCTTTCTAGTTGTTAACTTGTTATTTTGGCTCCGGTTAGCTTTTGTAACCCGAGAATCTTTTAAACAGGTGGGGCATTGGAAGGTACTTGAACCATCCTGTCAGGATTATTTTTAATTTCAGGCGTTTAAGCCAGTTTTTGAGCAGACTTGAAACAGAACTCTTCTTCTGCAGGCACAGATTACACAGCTGAAACAGAATCTGATAGACCTGAGCACTGAAAAAGCATTTTTGCTTCAACTTTGGGGCCTCAGACCTGTAATTCCAATTTTATCAGGCGTGAATGACCTGTTCAAATCCTGTGACACCAGAAGCAGTAGCAGCATGTCGCTTTAACTGCCCCCAGAATCATGCTTTCCTAGCCTTGCCCGAAACAATCCTGCTCTGGAGAGAGCAGATTTCAATCCAAATTCGAAAGGAGGCGGATCTGTATAAACTTAGTTAACTGCAGCTTTAAAGTAAAGCGTTAGAGCAGATTTCAGTTTTAGAACACATTTTTGATTGTATATTCATACAGGTGATAAACACTTAAAGAAAACATTATCACCTTCATTGTTAGAAACTCCAGACTATGAAGCCATTCCCCGACCTCCACAATCGTTTCCGGTTCTACACTTTTCTTTTCTATTACGGTTTTTATGATCTCATGTAAACTCTTTGCTAACATCTTATCGTAACCCCACTGATAATGTATTCTATTAGACGTTACCTCAAAGCATTCCCTGTTTGAAAATGCTCTGTGGAGATATTTTTTATCCAACATTGTCTCAAAAGGAGCCTTCTGTTTGAAGACTTCCTGCATAGCATACACTATCCAACGTAGTCTTAAAGAGGCATCTCCATATTGAAAATGCCATTTTTTACCCCACCGACTCTAGCTTTAGAAGCTTGTCATATTAAAACTTGTTGAGCTTGTATAAGAGAATTTTATATGAATACCTGAATAATTTACAGGCTTTTCAATTAACCTTTTAATCACGAAGCAGAAAAAAGAAGCTGAGTATTAATAGCAAAAGGAAAGAGACCACAAAAACAGAACAGAACTTAAAACTTCGGGATTGAAAAAAGAGGCCAGCACCGGGTGTTTATTCCTGACCTGAATTTGTCATGCAAAATGAGGCCTGAGCGCAGATCTGAGGTAATCAGCCGTTTCTTTTCGTCCTTTATTTTTCCTCCGCGCCTTAATATTAGAAGAGCGCAAAGATTCGGAAATGTACTCATATTGGCTGTCTCTGGTGCAGAAATCAGTTTAAGAAAGTATATATTACAATTTAAATTATTATTTTTATGAAAAACGAAATCTTTGATCGTCCCTTTTCATTGAAAGTTTATCTGCTAATCATTATCGCGCTTTCATGGCCTTTTCAGATTGCCTACGCATTTCTCGGGGAAGCCTTTAGACCCCTTCTTTTAATATCAATGATTATGGTCGCTGTCGGCACTTACATTGCCGGCAAGTTCGTGTTCAGGGACGGGTTTGAAAATGCCGGCTGGCGATGGGGAAAACCCAGGCATTATGTGTACGTATTTGGACTTGCATTATTTTTGTGGGCGTTCCCGAGGATTGTTGAGCAGCTGCTGGGAATTTACGAAGCCCCCCAAGACATAAGCATCACAACCATTATAGCTGAATTTTTATTTAGCTTTACAATTACGCTCATTCCGGCTTTTAGTGAAGAATTTGGTTGGCGTGGATATTTGTTGCCTCGTTTATTCACGCGGTACAGTACCCGTTACGCATTGACTCTGCACGGCTTTATCACCTGGGTCTGGCACCTGCCAGTTTTAGTTGTGATGGGAATGCAAATGGGAACACAAATAAGCGGTAATCCTCTTGTTTCAGTATCGCTTGTTATGATCGTCAGTTTAGTACCAACAATTATGCATGCAGTTGTATTTGCCTACATCTGGTCAAGCACGCAGAGTCTGGCTGTATCAACTGTATATCACTCCGCGTTTGATGAGGTCCGTGATACACTTGAAGGATCGGTTGGTTTAGGGCCGCTTTCACAAAACTGGCAAATGCTAATCCTTACTGTTTTAGGAATTGCACTATTATGGAAAGCAAAATGGAGAAAAACAGCTAACTCTGCGTAATAGCCTGAAAAAGACAAAATTAAAACAAGCTCTACAATTATAATTCATAAATTCATTTTTTGTATTTTACCTGCGGGCACAAAAGTAAAAAAGCATTAGATTAAAGACAAGCCCAAAAAATTGAATTATTGACCCTCTGCCTCCAACCTATTAACAATCCCCAAGCAGATCTTATCCATAAGTTTCCAGTAGGTTCCGAGCTGTCAATAGATTTCTTCTACAACTTCTTCAAAATTGACGTGATCAGTGATATTCCTGATATTTTCTTTCTCGTCAATCATTTCAAGCGCTTGCACTGCTTCTTCTTCACCCATGAGCCCAACCTTGAAAGCTATTTTCATACAGGACTTGGGATATTCACAAACAAATCCTTCATGGACACAGAGATAGTCTTTTAGAAGTCTCCAGAAGATTTCGACGCTGCGCTGGAATCTGAGCAAACTGGCATCACGGATAATTGGAGAGTAAGGTTCAGAGAGAATTTCGTGGAGGGGGTTAAGGGATTTTTTGTGAGTTCGAGTTTGAGGTTCAAATTTTGCGTTAACTTACTTAAGCAAGGTAATTCTTAAAAGGCCTTACCTGGATCATATTTGATCAGTATAAAGTGGCCAACCTCCCTGTCAACTATCAATTTCTATCTTTTAACCCGTTTCAGAGCAGTGCAAATTTAATATAATGATTCCCTTTATCCATCTATTATTTCTAACAAATCAAAAATTCACGATTACCTGATATCCCCCGATCAATATCACGAGGACTTATAAAATGGATAAATACGAAAAAGTATTCGAGCTGGCAAAGCGCCGCGGCTTTTTGTGGAACTCATTTGAGCTGTACGGCGGAAGCCGCGGCTTTTATGATTACGGACCTCTTGGGAGCACGCTCAAAAGGCGCATTGAGCAGGTCTGGAGAGAATTTTACGTTATCCAGGAAGGGCATATGGAAATTGAATGCCCGACCATAGGCATTGAAGATGTTTTTATTGCATCCGGGCACGTTGGAGGTTTTTCTGACCCTCTTTGCGAGTGCATGAACTGTAAAGAGGCTTTCCGGGCTGACCACCTTGTAGAAGATGTGACAGAAGCAGCAGGGACCCTGAGCGCAGAAGACCTCACCAAGGTCATAAAGGAAAAAGGTATAAAATGTCCGGAGTGCGGTGGGGAATTCGGGGAAGCCTATGAATTTAACCTGATGTTCAAGACCACAATAGGGCCAGGGACCGGAAGGCAGGGATACCTCAGACCTGAGACGGCTCAGGGAATGTTTGTAGACTTCCAGAGGCTGTCCCGCTTCTACAGGGATAAGCTGCCTTTTGGAGCTGTTCAGATAGGCAAGTCTTACAGGAACGAAATTGCACCGCGACAGGGTGTAATAAGGCTCAGGGAGTTTACACAGGCTGAGTGTGAAATCTTTGTCGACCCGAGGAACAAGAAACACCCCAACTTCGAGCGCTTCGCAGACAGAGAGCTTACTCTTTATTCGCAGAAAGCGCAGCAGAAGGGCGAATCCATCAGGATGACAGTTCGGGAAGCCGTAAAGACCGGAGTTATTGCTCATGAGGTTCTGGGCTACAACATTGCTCTTACCAATGAATTCCTGATAAAAGTAGGAATGGACCCTACAAGACTCAGGTTCAGGCAGCACCTGAAAGATGAGATGGCACACTACGCAATCGACTGCTGGGACGCCGAAATTAAAACAGACCGCTTCGGCTGGGTCGAAATAGTGGGAATTGCCGACAGGACAGACTATGACCTCAAAGCCCATGCAAGAGTAAGCAAGACAGATCTCTATGTTTATGTTGAATATGATGAACCTAAGATGGTGACCCGCTTTGTTGTGAAGCCAAATATGGGCAAACTAGGCCCTATCTTCAAAGGAAAAGCAAAAGCCGTTGCAGATGCTTTGAAGCAGCTTTCGGAAGAAGAGCTCTCAAAAGATCAGATTACCGTTACCGTGGATGGAGAAGAATTAACAGTCAGCTCGGATGTAGTGGACTTTGCTGAAGAGACTGTAAAGGTCAGCGGTGAGAATGTAATACCTCACGTAATTGAGCCTTCTTACGGGATAGACAGGATCTTCTATGGGGTCATGGAACATGCCTTTGACGAAGAAAATNNCTGCTTGTCAATTACGATGACTCAGGGACTATCGGGCGCCGTTACAGGAGAAATGACGAAATAGGAACCCCCTACTCGGTTACTGTTGACTACGATACCCTTCAGGACGGGACTGTTACAATCAGAGACAGGGACTCCATGCGCCAGATTCGAGCTCCGATCAATGGAATCGAAAATGTACTCTATGAGTTGATTTATAGAGGCAGAAACTTCGAATCCGCAGGCAAGCCCTTTAATTTCTGAATTAAAGAATTAATTAAGGAGTAAATTA
>DUIO01000316.1 GCA_013330315.1 Methanosarcina sp.
TTCTACTATGAACGCTGGGATCATTTTAAAAAATATCTTACAGACCTTTCCGCTCTCAAGGAATACCCTCCTGAATCAATAAAAGTCTGGGATTCGTATCTGGTATATGCAACCGCTCTGGGAGTCGCAAGGCAGGTTTTTCAAAATATGCCGCGCATTGTTTCATTTGATCAGCTTAAAGAGAGCCGTTTTTATCCTGTAATTCATGTATATAACCAGCCTGCCTACGGGCCTGGTGATGTCTGCCCTTCATACTCTGAAGGAGAAGGCGGAAAAGGTAACGATATAAATCGAGATGATATGAATAGAGATAATAGAAATCGAGATAAAAGAGGCAGCACTGGGGGCCAGGATAAAATAAGTGGCAATACAGGCGACGGCTCTTTAATTGATGTCGGCGGTGCCGAATAAGTGCTCTCTCTTTTTGAAGGCTAACGAAAAGGATCACCGGACGAACGGAAAATGATAGGATAAACAGTGAGAATTAGCTATTTTGAGATAGTAATCGTTTTGAGATAGCAGTACTTGTATGCCAGGTCTCATCAGCACGCTAAGAATCCTCTATTTTTTCTTTTATTTTCTCTTTCCTCTCTTCTTTCCTTTTTTCTTTCTTTCTTCTTTTTGTTCTTCTTTTCTAAGAAAACTCTGGCAAAATATTAGTATTCTGAACATAATATATAGTTAGAGGAATCTGGTTGAGGTTTTTAATGAGTTCTATTAAATTACCCGGAAAGGCAGATATTAGTCCTGCAGTATTGAAAATTACTCTTTTTTTGCTGGTTCTTCTCTGTCTGGCGCCCTCAGCCGGTGCAAGGGACTACTCTCTGGAAGAAGCAGCAACGAATATAACTATTGATCCCAGCGGCATAGTCCATGTTGAAGAATCGATTTCATATGCTTTNNTCGGAAGAAGAGTGTACTTTCAGGGTTGAGCAGACTCCTGATGGTTATGAATTAATAGGCGCACTGCCGACCCCAACGCCTGAAAAAGTAACTTTTTTTGTTTCATATGACCATTATGGCGCAGTCAAAGTTTACAGCGATGTTTCCGAATTTCACTATAAGCTCTGGGGGGAAGAGTGGGAGAAGCCTCTGGGGAGCCTGAGGGGAAGTATCACCCTTCCTGTTGAAAACGAGAGTGAGATCCGGTACTGGACTCATCCTGCCGATTATACTCGGGAAGAAGGGATAGAACGAAATGTTCTCAGTTTAAGGACAGAAGAAATCCCCTCTTATCAATGGTATGAAATAAGGGCTGTTTTTCCGAGGATAGAATCTCCGAATGCCAGTGTGGTCCAGATAAGCGACGCAGAGGGTCTTGAAGAAATACTGGCTATTGAGAATGAATACCAACAGAAAAGGTCTATTTTAAAGATTCTTTATGGGCTGACAGTTTTGTTTGCTCTTGCCGTCCTGACAGTGCCATTTTTTATTTATTTCAGGCATGGGAGAGAACCGAAAATAAGTTATGAAGCGATATATGAAAGGGAACCGCCTACAGATTCCAGACCTGCAGTGGTCAATGCTATTATGCAGGGAAGAATAGGCACTCCTACAATGGATGGGTTCACCGCNNCTGAATCATATGTGAAGGAAACATATGTGAGGGATGGAGAGGGTTTGCCAGCTCTGGCAGATTTTGAAGAAGATGTATTTAATTTATTGAGAAAACATGCTTCCGGAAATAGAATTTCATGGGCTAAATTGAAAAAAGAGCTTGGAAGCGGGACCGATTTTTATCATTTTATACTTTCCTGGAACAAGAAGGTTGAAAGGCATACTGAAATCGATAAATTCTTTCGGTCTACAGGAAACAGGTATATAACAGTTCTTGGTGCGGGGACGCTGGTAGCGTCATTTATTTACTTTACGGCAATCTCCAATTACTTCCCGTCCGACGCATTTCCAATGACTTTAAGCCTGAATATACCGCTAATTTTCATCGGGGCTTTCGGGATAGTTATGATAATTTTTTCAGGAGCATTCGAAAGAGTTTTCGGACGATGGACCCCTGAAGGAAGGCTCTATTATGAACGCTGGACTAACTTTAAGAGATACTTGACGGACTTCTCTGCTCTCAAAGAGCACCCTCCAGAATCAATAGAACTCTGGGACTCTTATCTCGTGTATGCAACTGCTCTCGGAGTCGCAGAAGAAGTCCTTAAAAATATGTCTCTGGTTGTCCCTGCCGAACAACTGAGAGGAAGCCACTTTTATTACGTTCATCACAGTTATGGCCAATTTGGCTCCGGTTTTGGGAGAGCTTATTCATCCTCTGCTCCATCTTCAAGCGGAAGCGGTGGCGGAGCAGGCGGTGTTGGCGGCGGTTCGGGTGGCGGCGGAGGCGGCGCCCGATAAAGTAACTTGATAGGAGACGGTCTATTATGATAGTAGAAATTCTGGTAATTGCAATAATTATTCTTGGTTTATTTTTTGTTCTGATCTATAATGACCTTATAAAGCAGAGGAACAGGGTAGAAAATGCCTGGGCCCAAATAGAGGTCCAGTTAAAAAGACGTCATGACCTTATCCCGAACCTTGTAGAAACCGTGAAAGGATATGCAAAACATGAAAAAACCCTTTTCGAAAATATTACGAAAGCCAGGGCCGCGGTAATGTCTGCACATAATGTAAACGAAACGGCAGAAGCATCAAATTATCTTTCATCAACTCTTAAATCCCTGTTTGCGGTTGCAGAAAACTATCCGGAACTGAAAGCTAACCAGAACTTTATCCAACTCCAGAAAGATCTTCTGGAAACAGAAAACAAAATTGCTTATGCAAGGCAATTTTATAATGACACAGTTATGAAGTACAATATCAGCATCCAGACGATTCCGAAAAATATTGTTGCGTCTCTAACAGGATTCCAGAAAAAAGAGCTATTTGAAACTTCGCAGGCAGAAAGAGAGGCTCCCAAGGTTGTGTTTTAATTACAATTTGCTGTGTGACTTACTGTATAAGTAACTTACAGTAACTTACTCTAAATTTATTTATTAATTTGCTGGATAATTTGCTTATCAAAGTTTACTGACTCAGTTTGCTGACAAGATTTGATGGATTCCCAGATATGGAATTACTGTATAATTCCATATCTCTCGTTCTTTTTGCCCCGTTCCTGACAGATCTGTATGAGTATTAAATAAGGCATCAATTTAACAGCAGCTAAGCCTTCAACCCTTATGGAAAAACAGGTTTTGAAAAATAGGTTAAGAAAAATAGGTTAAAATACTACCACCTGTAATGGGTACCAATATATAAACGAATGAATAAAATAAAACGGTGCCGAAAAAATGGATATTTCACGCCTGCTGAACGAAATAAAAGCTTCCATCCGCTATGAAAACCAGATTGTTCATATTGAAGAAAGCCCTGCGAGAGAAGCCTCCTATTCACCTCTTGAGCTGAAAGCAGAGATAAAAGCTGCTCTTACAGGTATAGGGATTGGAGCCCTTTATTCGCATCAGGCTGAAGCTATAGAAAATGTCCGGGAAGGAAAAGACCTGGTGCTCTGTACAAGTACTGCCAGTGGAAAATCTCTTACTTATATGGTCCCTATTTTTGAGACTATATTGGGAAACCCTGAAGCTACTGCCCTTTACATTTCCCCCCTGAATGCCCTTGTAAATGACCAGTTAAAAGCTTTCCTCGAATTCGAAGAGTCACTGAATTCCGGTGCAGGCATAGCTCGTTATACCGGTGCTCTGAATGCAGACCAGAAGAGGGAAATCAGGGAAGGGAAGACTAATATTGTTTTTACAAACCCAGAAATGGTCCATATGAGTTTTCTTGCCTGGCACCACCTCTGGAGGCGTTTTTTTTCAAACCTCAAATTCATTGTTGTTGACGAGAGCCATTACTACAGGGGAGTTATAGGGAGCAATATGGCAAATGTGCTCAGAAGGCTTCTAAGGGTTGCGGAATACTATGGGGCTTCCCCGCAGTTTATATGTTGTTCTGCAACTATAGGAAACCCTGAAGAGCATACTGAAACCCTGCTAGGAAGGGAAGCCGAGGTGGTTGAGAATAACGGGTCTTTGCAGGGTCCACAGAGATTTGTATTCTGGAATCCTCCTCTTTACCTTAATGGACGGGGGTTCACGGTAAGAAAAAGCAGCTTTTCCGAGACCTCTAACCTTTTTACGCGTTCAGTCCTGGCAGGGCTTCAGACTCTTGCTTTTACCAGGTCAAGGCAGGGAGTGGAGAGAATGTATAAGACTTGCAGGGAACTTTTAAGGGATCCCGGTCTCTCTTCTGCAATCTGCTCATACAGAAGCGGTTATTTTGACAGGGAAAGGGAAGAGATTGAAACGAAAATGAATTCGGGAGAGCTAAGAGGTGTTATTTCTACAAATGCTCTCGAACTCGGGATAGATATCGGAGGGCTTGATGCCTGCATCCTTGACGGTTATCCGGGCACGGTTATGAGTGCAAGGCAGCAGGCAGGAAGGGCGGGCAGGAGCGGGAAAGAAAGCCTTGTACTCATGGTAGCCGGGACAAATGCCCTTGATCAATACTATATGCGAAACCCCGAAGACTTCTTTTCAAGAAACAGTGAAAACGCAGTCCTTAACCCTAAAAATCCTCATATCCTGGCAGGACACCTTCTCTGTGCAGCAAAAGAAATCCCTCTCAAAGAATCGGATGAAAAATATTTTGGCGGGGGATATCCAAGGGTTGTAGAACTTCTGGAAGCCGAAGGCTTACTTTCAGGCAGCAACCTGAAATATTCCACTGATCCTTTCCCGTATAAACACGTCTCTCTGCGTGGAATAGATAACAATACCTATTCTTTGCTTGTTTTTGAAGGGGAAAGGAGCTTTCCTATCGAAAAAGATATCGAAGAAACCCTGGCTTTCCGGGAATGCCACCCCGGCGCAGTCTACATGCACAGGGGAGAGCCTTTCTACATAAACAGGATAGACCATGAGAAAAAGGAAATTCATGCCGTAAAGACTCATGATAGTTACTACACAAAACCTATGATAGACTCATCAGTCATTGTGCAGGAGACATATGCAGTAAAGCCTCTTCAGCACGCTCCCGAGGTGGAAGTCGGGCTTGGGGAAGTAGAGGTAACGGACAGGATAGTGGGTTACAGGAAAATCCAGACACATAGTGACGAGACAATGAGTGCTCATGATATTGAAATGCCTCCTATTAACCTGCAGACGGTTGCTCTCTGGCTTAAACTTCCAGACAGGCTTCAGGAGCTGATAGGAGACCATAAACTGGATTTCGCAGGTGGAATACATGCCGTAGAGCATGCAATGATTTCAATGTACCCTCTGCATCTGCTTGTTGACAGGAGCGATGTAGGCGGAGTTTCAACTCCTTCCCATCCTGATCTCGGGAGTAAAAGCGGGATTTTCATCTATGACGGGCACAGGGGGGGAGTAGGATATGCCGAAAAAGGATATGACCTCATCGAAGAAGTTCTTGAAGGCACTTTAAAAGCTATTGAGAGCTGCCCATGCGAAAGCGGCTGCCCGGGCTGTATCCAGTCTCCCAAGTGCGGGAATAATAANNAGGGTCAGGAGGCAGCTCAGGCGGGAAATAATAAAACAGGAACAGTCACTGGGGCAGGAGATAAAGGAAAAAACCTTTATTGCCACAAACGAAAACGGTGGGATGATTGGCGTTATCTCGGCTCTTTCTCCGGAAAAAGCTGCAGCAAAAACATTTCATCAGAAATTCAGCGGAAAAAGAGAACCTTCAAAAGAGAAACCCCTTGAGATCAGGATCAGAGACCTTGGGACAGGCAATGATTATAATTTCCGGCTCTGGGTTGAAGTTCCTGAAAATAAGGATATTGGAATCAGCGAAGAAACCGGAAAAAAGGCTATGAAGAAACTTATTATCAGGAAAGTCAACTGAAGATAAGGTGCCTGATAACAGCTCTCAGAGTTGCCAGGAATCTTTCCTCCTTTAATTCCCTTTTTAATTTTCTCCTTTAATTTCCCTCGATAATTTCTCACATAATTTCTCACATTACTGATTTCTTCTTTTGATTTCCCCTTTTTATCTCCCTAGATAATTCCTCCCTTAATCTTTACTGCCATTCAACAATTTCAATTTAAGACATTCATTTACTTTCGAAAACCGTTATATACCCGGGCATTATTCAACTTAAACTGAGTGTTTTTGAGAAAGATAAAGAAACCTTCAACAAAACCATTGATTCTAGAAAACCATTGATTCTAGATAACCATTGATTTTTTTACAATGTACTTAATGAAGCTAAATATGATTTTGACTATAAAACCCATAGCAAGGTATCTATCTATCATATTAAAAAATGAAAATATTAGAGGCAATACGTTATCTCAGTAAACAATTGAAGTCCAAAGGCGACCTGATTATTTGATACTT
This sequence comes from Methanosarcina sp., assembly GCA_013330315.1. Classification (GTDB taxonomy): domain Archaea; phylum Halobacteriota; class Methanosarcinia; order Methanosarcinales; family Methanosarcinaceae; genus Methanosarcina; species Methanosarcina sp8098u. Next base: position 6,373 of record DUIO01000316.1, read on the forward strand.
GATTATTGGATACTTGATTGCCCTCTTAATGACAGCAGGCTAATATTTTTACTTTTATTGCTATCGGAATTGCGAAAGCAAAAGTACTTCCTTCCCCCTGCTGGCTCCTGAACCAGACGTAGCCTCCATGAAGGCTGACAATTTGTTTAACCAGTGATAGACCAAGCCCTGTACCCTGAAATTTTTTGGAAGAAAACGAATTGACCTGGCTAAAGGGCTTGAAAAGTTTGTGCTGGTCTTCGGCTTTTATTCCTATCCCGCTGTCCTTAACTGCTATTTCGACTAAATCTCCTTTTTTTCTTGCTTTTATTTTCACAACGCTGTTTTCATAAGAAAACTTTATAGCATTGTCTACAAGGTTATACATTATCCGGGTAAANNAAGATGCTTTCCACTATTAGAAATATTTCCTACTGCTCTTAACTGTCGCTTGTTCAATTCTCCATATGCCTGTTCATAAAGCATATCAGAGAAACCTATTATAGAGTTAAGGGGAGTCCTGAGTTCATGGCTCATGTTCGCCAGAAAATCGTTTTTGGTACGGTTTGCAACTTCAGCTATTTGTTTTTCATGAAGTAGATTTCCCGCGATTTTCTTTTCCGTAATATCTGCGGCGATGTCACTTATAGATACAAGCTTTCCGAAAGTATTGAAAACCGGAAAGAGGGTTACTGAAATGTTTACTGTTGTGCCGTCCTTTTTCAACCTTAAGGTTTCGTGATCCTTGACTTTTTTTCCTTTTTTAATCCCGTCGGATAGTTTATCTATTTCTCCTTTAAGGTCTTCTGGCTCTAGTATGGATATGTTTTTTCCCAGAACCTCTTCAGCTAAATAACCGTAAATCTGCTCTGCTCCTTTATTCCAGCTAGTAATAATACCATCGAGAGACTCGGTTATAATAGCATCATTGGACGATTCGACAACATTTGCAAGTATTCGAATCTTCTCTTCTGCTTTTTTAAGTTCAGTAATATCACGAGCAGCAGCAAAGACTCCTATAACTTCCCCTGTTTCATCCCAATAAACCGATGCGTTGTACAGAACCGGTGTTACGTGCCCGTCTTCATTTCTAATTTCCAATGGGTAGTCTCGAACCAGCCCTTCCCTGAATACCTGCTTATATCCTTCCTTAGCTTTTTCAGGCTCGGTAAAGTAGTTTGAAAAGTCTGTGCCAATAAGCTCTTTCCGGGAATAGCCGGTGACAGATTCCGTAGCTTTGTTTACATCAGTTATTTTCCCATCAGGACCGATAGTAACCAGAGGGTCAAGACTGACTTCAATCAGACTTCGATTATATGCATTTGCCCTCTCAAGTGCTTTTTCAGTTTGTTTTCTCTGGGTGATATCCTGAACTATTCCTTTCATCCTGACAGGGTTATTTCCTTTCTCGAAAGTAACCTCAGCCTGCTCATGGACTATTCGTTCTTCTCCACTGGCCAGGACTATCCTGTGATCAATGCTGTAAGGCTTTCCTTTCATAGCCTGGTTTACTGCATTATCAACGTAATCTCGATCATCCGGATGTATGTAATTCAAAAATGCATCGTAAGTTGCTCCGAATTCCTGAGGACTGCGCCCGAAAATACGATAAATTTCATCCGACCAGTATAATTCATTGGTCACAATATCCCAGTCCCAGCTTCCTATATGAGCCATTCTCTGAGCTTCAGAGAGCCTTCTTTCGCTCTCTTTTAATGAACTGTAACCCCAGTTATTCGATGAACGCTTTTTAATTAACTCTTCCAAACTGTCGGAGACTTTTTTCAGTTTTGCTTCCGCGTCTTTTATATCCGTGATGTCACGAGAAATTGCAAGGACAGGGGCAACTTTATTGTCAATGAACTCCGGGACTATTTGTGTATTTAAATAGTACCCTCTCCCTCGGGGAGACGTATAGTAAAATTCCATTTTTTCGGGTTTTCCTGTAACAAAAACCTTTTCACAGTGTTTCATCCAGAATTTTACCTGTTCGGGATCCAGTCCCAGTTCGCTATTGGTTTTCCCAATAATTTCTTTCTGAGAACAACCACAAGCATCCGCAGCTTCATGATTGGCATATAAATAGCGGCATTCTTCGTCAAAGCTGGCAATCAAAACCTGAGAATTTTCAGCAAGCGTTCGGAATTTATTCTCACTTCTCATCGATATTTCTTCAGCCTGCTTGAGCTCGGTGATGTCTTTGAAAAGGACAATAATTTTTCGGCTGTATTTGCCTCGAATGTGAGAGGCATGGATATCAAACCACCTGTCAGTACTCCTGGCCAGATACTCGAACCGGGTTGAATTGCCAGTTAAAGCAATCTGGCTGAAAATCTTTATCCAAAAGTTTTCTGCATCAGGAACAGGTTTACGGGCACGCTTGCCTAATATCTCGCGGAGCCATGATATTTTTTCCTGTGACTGTCCAGTCTCAAGCGTTCGGTAATCCGCAAATTTTCCGCTATTGTCGAAGATCACCTCTATTAAGAAGAAGCCCTCATTAACGGAATTGAATAGTGTGCAGTATTTTTCTTCCGATTTGATCGCGGCTTCTCCGGAGCGTGAGTTTTCGAGAATCTCGGCGCGTAAAGCTTGATTTGCTTTTTTCAGTTCGGCTATCCGTTTCAGCACTCGAATTTCCAGTTCTTCATCCCGTCGTCCAGAATCAGTCATAAGTCCCCAACCCTGCCTCAAAGTAGGATATTACATTCCATTATATATCCTGCAATCCGATCTTCTTGCATGGCAGAATCGGCATAGGCAGAATGAAAATATATGATCGCTGGCAATTCCCCAACAATATCATGCCAGAATCACTCGATTTTCCTTATTA
>DUIO01000267.1 GCA_013330315.1 Methanosarcina sp.
TTAACCCTGGAAAAGGCGTCCTGCACCCTGTCAAAGTCTCTTCCGAGAGCGGCTTCGTGCGCACAGAGGTGATGGGCAAGTGTGGTCGGCTGGGCATGCTGAAGGTGAGTAAATCCTGGCATAAGGGTTTCAACATGTTTTCCTGCAAGGCTAACAAGGGTTTTTCTGAGGGCAAAGGTTTCTTCCAGGAGCCCGAGAAGTTCTTCCCTGAGNNATGTGTATGTCTTCATAGCTGAAATCGAGCTTCTCCATGCCTTCTTCTCTTATCTTCAAAAGCCCGCCGAGGATTTTGCTGCAGTCTTCTTCTTTTATGATCCCCTGCTCTCTCAGCATTACCGTGTGGGCAAGGTCCACCACTATGTCGGCATTGAAAATCCACCTATCAGCCTCCATAGAGGACGTGTAATGTAAAATTTCCTCATCCTGGGCAGCTTCAAGCCTGCCTCTGCGTAAAATATTGCTCATCAGGTTTCCTCTGTATATTTAAAATGTAAGAGTGTAAATTTATGGTATGAATCTGTAAGTGAGAATCTCTATGTAATAATGGTTCCTGTGAGATAAATTATGTTATGAGCTTGCCCGATATCCAGACCGGTCTTTATCATGTCCTGTTCCTATCATGCCTTAATAACATCAATATAAAATCGAGCGTGGTATTATTTCGAACACTTAAATATGAATCGGTTTATGAGAATCAGTTTATACTGATCGGTTTTCGAGGTTTTCCGGGCAATATATCAGGTATGAAAGCGTACTTCATTTGATGTCCGTAGTCTCCAAGTATAACCGGATCTCTTTAATTTATGATTTCATAGAGGCGCCGATAGAGATTTTCCTTTACAGGAAGTGGAGGGAGGAAGCACTGTCAAGCTTGAAAGGCAGGGTCCTGGAAGTAGGGGTAGGGACAGGAAGGAACCTGGAATATTATCCCGCGGGCGCTAGGGTTAACGGAATAGATAACAGTGAAGGGATGCTTGCGAAAGCACGGGAAAAAGCTGAAAGCATACGGGATAAAGGCAGGAAAAATGTTACTCTTCTCCTTATGGATGCCGAGAATATGGAATTTCCGGACAATACCTTCGATTATGTTGTTACGACCTTTGTTCTCTGTTCAATTCCTGATCCCGTAAAGGCTTTAAAAGAAATGAGAAGGGTCCTCAAGCCTTCAGGGGAATTAATTGCTCTTGAACACATGCGCAGTAAAAACCCCTTTATCGCCCGAATTGAAGACTTAATAAACCCGATTATGTTTTTCTTTATTGGGGACGATATGACCCGAAATACAGTAGAAAATATCAAAAAGGCTGGATTCACAATTATTGAAGAAAAAAATCTGGCTTTTAAAGATGTCTTCAAAAAAATTCGGGCAAAAACATAACGGGTTTTATTCGGAGCTCTTTAATTATAAGACGTTTTGATTGTAATATTCACATCAGCAGAGATGTCAAGTATGCCCGCAATGTCTGCAGCGTCGAAATATAACAGGATCGCACCCGTTTATGAGGTATTGGATCTGCCGCTGGAACTTTTCTTTTTTCGAAGTTGGAGAAAAGAGGCGTTAGCAGATCTTAGCGGAAAAGTTCTTGAAATAGGAGTAGGGAGCGGAAGGAATCTCAAATATTACTCTCCAGACGTTCTCGTTACAGGAATAGACAACAGTGAAGGAATGCTCGAAGAAGCTCTAAAAAAAGCCAGGGAAATGAAAAATATCAATCTTTCTCTTATGAATGCAGAGAGTCTCGAATTCTCGGACAACAGCTTTGATTATGTTGTTACGACTTTTGTCCTCTGTACAATCCCTGATCCCGTAAAGGCTCTTAAAGAGATGAGGCGTGTTCTTAAGCCTTCAGGTGAGTTGATAGCCCTTGAGCATATGAACAGCGATAACTTAATTATTGATTTTTTTGAGCGTCTGATTGATCCTTTTCTGTTTTTTCTTCTTGGGGATCACACAACTCGACAAACTGCCAGGAATATAGAAGAGGCCGGATTTAAGATTAAGGAAGAAAAAAATCTGGCTTTTAAGGATGTTTTCCGGAAGATCCGGGCAAAAACTTGACAGATTTTTCATTCTCTATTTCGAGTTGTATTGTTTTGAGATGCATATTCATATACTGATTCATATACTTGTACGGTGATTCCATTGATTTCGATATGAGTTGACATACAATCCCTCAGTTATGTAGCTGGTCTACATATTGTCAAGGTAAAAAATATATGAATATTTGAGTTATTTTTTATTTAATAAAGCAGGTATTTTTCAGCCGCGGCTACCAGCATAGCAGTATCATTGCGAATCAAAGATATTGTTATTGTACCTTCGTAAAGACTCACTTATCGTGACCGTCTCTAAAGCCAGCAAACCTATAAAAAAACAGTTTTCTTGATTTTTCTCATTGAATTCCCTTGCTATATCCAGAATAAACTCTTTAATGGCTTGAATTGGATTGCTGCTCTTTGCTAATTCTTCCTCTATATGGTGTTATTGAATCTAAATACATTATTTTTTTGTATGAGTCCTGTCTTTTGTACAATCCCTGGTCCTGTACAAGCTGTTAAAGAAATGAAGTATGATGAGACTAAATAAAAAAAATCTAACGGTGGAAGATATATATACAAAACCAATAAAAATGATGTCGTAGCTGATCTTGAGTAAGAAATTCCTATGAATTAATTTTTAAATTTTCTCATAGAACACTATCTTTACTTTATAGCAGAAGGGTTTTTTAGTCCAGCTGTGTAATTTCAATTATACATGTTACAGGTTCAGAACCCTGTCCATATTTATACAGTAATCCTTCTGGAGTAGAGTCTTTAGAAATAACTTCTGCTTTTATTCTTGCTTCTTTTTCATTTTCCGCTTCAAGCTCGGTTACATCTACAAAGTGTTCTTTTTTTGCAGAGTGACCTTCAAACCGTACTTTATATTTATGCATATATAACCCCCAATCATTATATTAATAAGTGAATTTTATTATAGATAATCATATCGTCCTGTATGCACAGATACAAATTACGGTCTGTAAATCCTGGTTTTAAATTAGATCTCAGTCTAATAAAAAGGGAGTCTAATACGCAAATTACCTTTCAAGTTATTTTATCCATAAATTTTTCTGAATACGGGATTTCGTTTTTAATATTTTTTGTTAGGTACGGTTTTTTTATATATGGATGCTATTCGACATCATAACATTAATAGCAAAATGATAAAAATAAGGTTAACTAGAATTCAATTTCACTCTGCAACTCTAATTTTCAACTTTTTATTTCCAGAAAACAGCTGAATTTTAATTTAGTTTAGAAAAATAATGCTAACTTAAATGGTACCTTATCTCTTCTAATATTAAGTACCTGAAAAAGGTAATGAGATTCTGTTGGTTATAGGGCATGGCAGCAAAGAGCGATCAAGGAAATGACAGGCCTGCGGCGTTTAATGTGACTCCCTTAAAGTCTTCATCGTATGCTCTGCTTCATCCGGGTTGAAGTCTGCGAACAGTGCATCATTCGGCTTAAGCCGATCCATAGTATTGCTTGCTAGAGTTCCACCGCGTCGGTAGTTCATGCAACGTTTTAGAGTTTTTATATTTTGTTTGTCGGGCGGTTACGTTCACGCGCACACGGAAGCTGGCGTGGCCATGAACAACTGTCATTCCATGTTTTACTCGTCGCACGGCTTCCCGGCGATGCACCAGTCGCCCTTTGGTATATCGTGAAAGACCACATGGACTGCATCGGCCGACACGCCCTCTTTGACGAAGGCGTCGGTAATCGCGTTTGCAATGCGCTTCTTCTGGTCGCGAGGGCGACCTTCCCAGAGTTTGACTTCGATGATTGGCATAAATGCATTGTAGGCAAGTAGGTATAAAACGTTTGCCTACAGGTACTCTAGCTTCTTTTTCGTGAAGGGATATAAGGCGGCTAGCTCGCAAACAGGACCGGAAATACTCAGATCTTTTTCCTGCAGTACATCATTGATCACCTTAAGGAAGGAGGCGCCTGTTTAATGGTTATAGATGAAGGAGTACTCTTCAGGACAAATGAAACAGCTTTCATGAAGACCAAGATTTGACTTAAAACCGGAAAATGTTAAAAACATCATTCAAACTGTTTTAGCATATTGAAAAGTTTCTTTAAATTTTAGTTTTTCCTTGGAAAAATTATATAGGGTGCTGATTTAAAAGGATAAGATTTAGGCATAAATTACAACTCTCCCGGAACTCTAAACTCAATTTAAAACAGCTACCTCACCTTTCTTGTCTTGAAAATATTACATATTTCGCAGACTACTCACTGTGCCAGCCTGATCTGTTGGTTTTACATAGCCTTTGAAGCATACAGGGTTATTACAGATCGTATTCCAAAACTCCTTAGAAAATTTATTTTAGAAAAGATAGTCAAAGTTACATTGGTGCAACCTGCTGCAAACAATGTAGCGTACTAAGCAGAGCCACCTTTGTTTATCTAACAGCAAGAGCCACTATACTTGGTTAGAGATAGTTTGCCTCTTAACGTTACAGGTTTTACAGAATTCTTGACTGTAGCATTATTGAATATCTGGATCTCTATAGTCAACCCCACGTTCAAACATTAACATATTGACCCGACGACTTCATCAACTGTTTTATAATAACTATGTTTTCTAAATATGGCTATAAAATCAGCCACTTTTAAGTTTATTAACGGGAATAATACGGGAAATTATAAACTTTATAGAATAAGCAAAACGGGTTTCGCTTAGCTCTTATTAACCCCATATAGTGCAGCTCCAAGTGCTCCCGTGATTTGCGGTTCGGGAGGTACATAGAGCGAAACTCCCAGTTCTTTTTCCAGAAATACCTTCATGCCTTTGTTTTTTGCAACGCCGCCCACGAAAGCTACGTTTTGTTTCAATCCGACCTGCCGGGCCATAACTGCAACCCTTCTGGCAATGCTTTCGGTTAATCCGGCAGCAATATCTTCTTTTTTAAATCCTCTCGCCCTGAGGGATATGACCTCGGATTCGGCAAAAACGGTACACATACTTGTTATGCTGGCTGGCTCTTTTGAAATAAGAGCCAGGTCACCCAGTTCTTCTATCGGTACTTCAAGTGCCTTTGCAGTGTATTCCAGGAATTTGCCAGTGCCGGCAGCACATTTGTCGTTCATTAAAAACTCAATTACCTTTCCTTCACTTACCAAGATAATCTTACTGTCCTGTCCTCCTATGTCAATAACCCCATTAACCAGTGGGTAAAGGTGGTGAACGCCCAGTGTGTGAGCTGTGATCTCGCTCACCGCTTTATCTGCAAACTTTATGCTGTTCCTGCCGTATCCGGTTGCATATATGCCGTTTACATCTCCTTTATCTAAACCGGCATTGGTAAGCACTTCCTCGCACGCACTTCCTGCAGATGATAAAAAGTCGAATCCTGTCGGACGTATGTTAAATGCGGCCATCTGACTATCAATCACCAGGGCGGCTTTTGTAGTAGCTGAACCGGAATCGACTCCGATTGAGATCATGAAAGCATCTCCATGAAAGCGTCCACTCGAAGTCCGATCTGCTCAATGTCCGAATCGCTGTAGTCCGTTTCTATTGAAAGCATGGGTATCCCGGCATTTCTCAGCGCCTGTTGTACCTTGTAACGCTCAATATTGTAGCCGTGGCAGAACTGAAGAGTATAGTGTACTACGCCGTCGACTTTGAACTCTCTTGCAAGTTCCAGAATATTATCTATACGTCTGTCGTTCGGGGTCATGCAGGAACAGGGGATTTTGATGTAGCGTTCTGCAAGCGCAGTCATAGGGTCCTTATTTTCATCGACCAGGTCCCAGAAAGATCTTGTACCCGTACAGCTTTCCTCCACAACAATAAGGCCGCCCCTATTCTCTATAATTTCCGGTACTTTGGTGTTTCCGCCCGGCATAGGGCAGCCGGAAATCATTATCCTGGGTCTGTGAGCAAGGCTAGCCTTAAAATCAGCCCTATTAGGGTCCTCTCTGGCCTGTTCCGCCTCTTCGATCAGGTCCTGAAGGGCTTTTTTAAAACCTTCTGCCGACAGGACATACTGCTTTTGCATGACCTTTATCATATCTAAACCGCTGATCGGCGGAAACTCAGCTTTTCGCAGGTTATAGAGCCTGTGAATTAACCTTCTCGTCTCATTCGATGAAACTATTTCCTTCTTTAATCCCTCGGCTGTGATTATGTTACCGGTCAGTTTTTCCATTACCTCTTTGAACCTGTTAAGCTCTTCCAGGAAATATTTCACGGCAGCCGAGCTATCTGGTTTCTGCGGAAGATCAATCACATAGGTCGGGACGTAGTTTCCCATTAATTCGTACATCTTTTTTTTACTATCGCAAGTGTTCTCGGCGACTATCATGTCTACCAGGCCAAAATGAGAGCAGGATTTTACACCGGAACAACCGTTGTTAACGATCGAGCCAAAGGAAGACTTGACAAGCGGACAGGTATTCCTTGGCAAATACTGCTCAGCTATGGGTATGGTATCGTTCTTGCCTCCGCAGAGTATAACCCGGTCTGCCCCTGCCGCAAAAATAATCTCGTCAGGCACGAACAGGCATAAAGTACCAACGATCTTCTTTCCGGCTTTTTTTTCCTCTTTTAGCTGGCAGATCCGTTCGCTGTATGAGTTTTTAATGTAATCAAGGGTCTCAAAGTGTGTCATTTTCTCTACAAAATGCTTTGTGGTGATATGTTAAATCGTTTTCTATTCCTGTAACGGAGTACGGTTTTCTACAGTATGACAAATAAATTCTGTTACAATTGAATTTTGTTATAATTGAATTCGGCAACTTTCTATTTTTAATTGTTAGGTTATCTTTTTGATGCCGAAATAAGAGGTAAGCGATAAATCAGGTAGTTCTTTCCTCCTTAATTGTTTTTACTTAAAAAATCGCTAAAATGATCCCTGTTATTCCCACCATGACAAACACTCTTAGAATCTGGGAAATTAGAATTGTCTTTATCCCTATTTTGGGACCAAAAATTCCCACATAATGCGGGATATAAATCCTCAGCGTCCCGAGGCTTGTTACTATATTACCTACAAGGAGGACAATAATAACTTCAACGCCGCTCAAAATTCCCTGTTCCATAAGGTTTGCTGCAAGAGTATAGGCTGCAAGGTGGCTTGCAAAAAGAGCTGCAATTACGGGTAGTCCCTCCACAGGCACGGGGAGATACTCAGAAATAGGGTTGAGATATGATCCAAGAGCATCAAACACCCCGATGTCTGTCAGGATAAAGACCAGGAAGGTTACAGGAACCATAACTTTGAAAATTCTGGTTATGGGCTTTTTCGAAGTCTTGATGCTTTCCTTGAATGCTGTTTTCAATGAAGGAGGTTCTTCTTTCTCAAAGTCTTCGAAATATACTTTTTTTTCTGTAAGCAGGAAATGCCCGGCAATAAGCACTATCAAAGTTTTTACAAAACCTACGAGAGTTATCACTCCCACATAGATTATTCCTGTTATTCCGAGCAGAGGTACCAGTACTGGAAGCAGGGTTCTCCAGTGCATGACAATTGCAGGGAAGGAATTTAAAACCGAAGCTACAATCAGTTCGTCTTCCTTTATGATACCTTCATCATACATACTTTTAAGTGAAGCATTAGCTGAAGAGGTGGAAGCAAAAGCCGTAAGAAAACTTATCCCGCATTCTTTTTTGAGATGAGCGTAGTTTGTAACCGGTTTTACCAGAAAATCAAATTTATTGAACCACCCAAGGCTTACAAGAAGTTCGGCAAAGACAACTCCCAGAATTATCGATGGGCCTGTTTTTAAAAGATATTCGGCTGAATTTATAATCGGATCTGGTAACATTCATTCATATTTCTGTGTTAAAGTTTATTAATTTATCTATAATTGTTCTAACTATTTAACAAATAAAATTGCTTAATTAATCAGTAAACTTGTTTAAAATCGTTTAATTTCTCAAGAAATTGCCGAATCAGCAGATACACAGATCCGCAGATACACAGATCC
>DUIO01000185.1 GCA_013330315.1 Methanosarcina sp.
TTTCCATCTTTTACTTTACAAATTTTAGTGATTGGAACAGGAACAGTTTCAGAGTCAACGGAATAAAATCAAATAAATTTTCTCGAAATGTTTTTGGGTGTGGGGGTATGTGAAAGAGGTTTAATATCCAAATTAGAGAGACCCATACACACGATTGTTCCCCACAACCCATTAAATATAGTACTAAAGTCCTATTTATACTTCACTTCTATTCTGAATTATGAATTGAAAATTTATTATCTTTCAATAATTTGAGTTTTGAACAAAGTTTAACTGTAAATGTGAAAATTAACTATAAGTCTCCTTTTTTTCGGCTTCATTCTTTTATTTTTCATTTTTTTATTTCTATTTTTTTTATTTCCATTTTTTCNNGCGTTTCACTTTCATTGGCTCACCGCAGCAGTCCATATCTCCGGTGCAGCCGGCAGAACATCTGTCGTCGCTGCATTCGCTTACAACCATCAGTTCGAGCCCGCATCTCGCGCAGACCAGAACCTGGCCTTGTTTTAGATTGGTGCAATTCATTAAAACTTCCCCCTTATATATTAGACAGGAAAAATATGTAATATAGGTTAAAATTATTTATGAAACAATGGTTCTGAATATTAGTTTTCTGACCTGGAATAGCTCTTTTTAAAAGAGCTCTATTTTAATAGGCCTTTTTAATACAAAGTCTTGAAATTTCTATACTTCTAAACTCATGAAACCCCTAAATTCCTTGAAACCCTGAAACCTTCAGAAAAATTTAAAAGCTTTTAAAAATTCATAAATTGTCCTCAAGCATTTTTCTTGCGGCACAACTTTCAAGGGAAGCATCAGCAACGGCTTTTGCAACCGCGGGGACTACGTGCTTATCCAGGGGATCAGGGATGATATGGTCTTCCGAAAGTTCACCGGCAGTCACAACATTTGCAAGGGCATGGGCTGCAGCCATTTCCATTTCAGGGGTTATTTTCCGGGCACAGGTCCCAAGAGCCCCTTTGAAAACCCCGGGGAAACTCAGGCAGTTATTGAGTTGGTTTGGGAAATCAGATCTGCCTGTAGCAACGATTCTTGCACCTGCTTTTTTTGCGGCATCAGGCATGATTTCGGGCACAGGGTTTGCCATAGCCATTACAATTGCATCTTTTGCCATAGAAAGGACCATATCTTCGGTCACGATTCCCCCCACCGAGACTCCGATAAATATATCAGCCTCAGGCAGGGCTTCTTTAAGTCCTCCTGTCAGACTTCGAGGGTTAGTAAGCCTGGAAACCTCTTCTTTTATGGGATTCATACCTTTTTTCCGCCCTTCATATACAATTCCCTCACTGTCACATGCAAGGATCTTTGCAGGGTCTGCGCCTGCCCGAATAAGGAACCTGAAAATTGCAACTCCTGCAGCCCCAAGCCCTGAGATCACTATTTTAAGATCTTTTAACTCCTTTTTTACAATTCTAAGGGAATTCAGGAGCCCGGCAAATACAACAATTGCTGTCCCGTGCTGGTCGTCATGGATAACAGGAAGGTCAAGTTCTTCCCGCAGCCTTGCTTGGATTTCAAAACAGCGGGGTGCACTGATATCTTCAAGGTTGATGCCCCCGAAGACAGGAGCCAGATTTTTTACCGCTTTAATGACCTCTTCGGTATCCTGGGTGTCAAGGCAGATCGGAAAAGCATCTATGCCTGCAAATTCTTTGAAAATAATTGCTTTTCCTTCCATGACTGGAAGAGCTGCATAAGGGCCTATGTTCCCAAGCCCGAGAACAGCCGACCCGTCGGTTACAACAGCAACGGTGTTTTTCTTAAGCGTATACAGGTAAACAAGGTTAGGGTTTTCACTGATTTTCCTGCACGGTTCGGCAACTCCGGGCGTATAGGCGATACTGAGGTCGTGAATTGTGCGGAGCCGGACTTTGCTTGCAACCTCAAGTACCCCTTCGAGCCTCCTGTGCATTGCAAGCGACTCCTGATACAGTGAAGAGTGCATATCTTTCTCCTTTCCAGCATCTTTTTCAACCTCTTCTTCAATATGATTTCCATTATTTTTTTCAATACCCTGTCCAGAGGCTTTACGGGAAATTTCTTCAAAGTCCTTGTTCAGATTTTCTTTCAGACTTTTTTCCAAACCCGGAGTCGAGTGATTATCTCTAATTTCAATAACCCCCTTTTGCTATAGCAAACTTCATTCCAGAGGAACCTCCGGAAAACCTATCTTTCACGAACAAGTTGCTATGTACTAATCTGTAAAAGCTGTAAATAAATCCAGAGGAATAGATATTCAGGGATTGTGCTTCTTCCCANNGTTATCCTGCCAGGAACCGAGTCCAGCGATTCAAGTGCGGTTCTCAGGCTCTACATGATGCCGAACGTAAAAGCAGCAGGTTCGGTCCATAGTCATCCCGGACCCAATCGGCAGCCTTCAGACGCCGATTTACGCCTCTTTTCTAAAACCGGAAACTGCCATATTATAGTAGGAAGACCCTACAACAGGCAGAGCTGGACCTGCTATGACAGGGAAGGAAAAGTAAGGGAACTCCCTGTCCTTGATATAGAGTTCGCAGAAGATGAAGAAATTTGAGAAGATCTGGTTTTCATTGCTGAGCTTTCTTTAAAGAAGTTTATCCTCCGGGATAACTTATTTCTTTTTTACAATAAACCCGAGAATGAACAATTTCTCCCTTACCCTGTCTGCTGCCTCCCTTATTTCCTACCAAAAACATTTTATTTACAGATACACATTATTTATGGGATACACCCTTTGACCTTTGCTTAAAGAAAGGTAGCTGTAGCTTTGAAGGTTGTATCGGGAACATATCTGGAACTAAAAGAGCCAGATAGCCTTCACGTATCTGGAGGTAGTAATCCTAATGCCTACATGCCAAGACTGCAGATTTTATACGGCTATTGACGAGATGAAAGGTGAATGTTTCAGCCTCGGATTTGAAGTACGCGGAAAAACCGATTCAAAGAAGTGCCCGGAGCGGGCTTTCAGGCCAAATAGGAATCCAAAATCGAAGAAAGCCGGAGCGGCAAGGTACTAATATGAATAGAGGGTCGGAAACGAAAACAGCTCGTTAAATGAGGTTTAAAGTGTAGATGAATTGATCAAGCCTCCAGCTGGAAAAAGAGCCGGAAAGCGTAAAAACCTTTTTTCTGCTTGCCGGAATCAATCGAATTTTAGTTAAATTCCATTCATATTTTCTTTTTGGGTCTGTTTTTTCCTTTAATTTAANNAGCGTTGGCAGTCCTATCAAAAGTTAAAGGCTGAGAACGTTTATGCTGAGGACGCTGGAAGCTACCCTGTGGCAAAGGAGCAGAAGCGTAAAAACATAGAAAAAATCGTTAAGGAAGAAAAAACCAAAGGTATAATTGAAGATAAGAAGTATGGCAATGGAATTAAGGAGTATGATAATAATGGAAGTAAGAAGAAAGGAGTATGACAATGGAAGAAATAACAATCCACGAATTTGATTTTGCCCTCATCAATGAATTTTTCACAGATCTTGAGCGGCAGGGACCCGGCAGCCCGGAAGAAACCATCAGGGCATTAGGTTTTATCGGTAATCTTTCAAACAAAATGAAAATTGCCGATTTAGGCTGTGGCACAGGCTTTCAAACAATGGTTCTGGCACAAAACACAGAAGCAACCATTACCGCCCTCGATCTTTACGCCGGCTCGATTGATAAGCTTAACGCAACAGCCGAAAAACTTGGTTTGCAGAACAGGGTAAAAGGTATTGTCGGTTCAATGGATAATTTGCCGTTTCAGAATGACGAATTTGATCTTATATGGTCTGAGGGGGCTATTGCCAATATAGGTTTTGAAAAAGGCTTGAATCACTGGAAGGACTTCCTCAAAAAAGATGGTTATATTGCTGTAACATATGAGTCATGGTTTACCGATGATCGCCCCGCTGAAATTGAGAAGTGGTGGTTGGACGCAGTTCCTGAAATTGGCACAATAGGGTATAATATTTCCATCATGCAAAAAGCAGGTTATATTCCTGTTGCTGCATTTACGTTGCCTGAAAATTGTTGGGTAGACAATTATTTTATTCCGCAAAAAGCAAGGCAAGAGGAATTCTTGAAAAAACATGCGGGAAATAAAACCGTTGAGGATATGATTGCATTTATGAGGCGTGAGGAAGACTTGTATTCAAAATACAAACAGTATTATGGATATGTATTTTATATTGGGAAAAAGATGTAAAATAGGGAAAATATCAGAAAAGATACTTTCTCCTGTCTACCACCTGAAAAACTGAAGTTTTCAGTCATTTTGTTCCTTCTTATCTGACATGGTATTTTTTCTATCTTTTTTATTGTCATTAATAGGGATTGCAAATGCAAAGGTACTCCCCTCGTCAGGAGCGCTTCTGAACCAGACATATCCTCCATGCAGGTTTACAATCTGCTTTACTAAAGAAAGCCCAAGGCCCGTCCCCTGGAATTTCTTTGAAGAAAAGGGGTCAACCTGGCTGAAGGGCTTGAATAACTTATTCTGATCCTCAACTTTGATCCCTATCCCATTATCACTGACTATTATTTCTGCCATGTCTCCTTTCTTTTTTGCTTCAATCGTTATGAGTCCGTTTTTATTTGAGAACTTTATAGCATTATCTACAAGGTTATACATTATCTGAATAAACCTGGACTCGTCAGCACGGATAGTAGTGAGGTTTTTATCCACATCAATCTCGATTTTAATATTTTTTTGATCTGCAATAGGAGACAGGAAATTCTTAGCCATATTGAGTTTGTTAGCAAGTTCAAATTCTTTATAAATAAGTTCCATTTTTCCGGCTTCTACTTTAGAAAGGTCCAGAATTCCATTTATAAGGTTAAGCAGGTGCCTCCCGCTCTTCGAAATATTATCCGTATATCTTAACTGCTTCTCGTTCAGCTCCCCAAAGACCTGCTGGTGCAGAATGTCTGAGAATCCTATTATTGAGTTAAGCGGAGTTCTAAGTTCGTGACTCATATTTGCAAGAAATTCACTTTTGGTACGGTTTGCAACTTCTGCAATCTGTTTTTCCTGAAGAAGCCTTTCAATTGCTTTACTTTCCGTAATGTCCCTGAAAGTCTCCAGAATGCCTATTATCTTTTTATCGTCATCGGTTACCGGGATCGCCTGGAAAAACCAGAAATTTCCGTCTTCTAATGTGAATTCTCCTGATTCTTTATTTCCTGTAGCAAAAATCTTTTCAAGCTGCGTATACTCAAACAAAGAACCGCCTGTGCCCTGTCCAGTTTTAACGTACATTCCTTTTGCTTTCTCAAGACTCATCTTCATATATGCAAGGGCGGCTTTGTTTGCCCAGATTATTCTGAATTCGGGGCTCACAAAGACTGCCAGTTCGTTGAGAGAATCAAGAATGACTTTTTTTTCACGTTCCTGAGCTTTTAATTCCTGCTCTGCAATGTCGATTTCATTCAACATTCCGTTTATTTCTTTTGAAAGGCGGTAGAGCTCATCATCGCCTGTAAGGGGTAATCTCTTAGAGAGATCCTTCTCCGCCCTGACTTTTGTGACGAAATTATCTACCTCAGTCAGCCTTGAAACAAAAAGACTGTCAAGTGCGACTTTAACTCCAATCCCGGTCATCAGACCCGTAAGAATCAGGAAAAAGTACATATAGTTAAGAGTTCTTGCACCGTTCAAATACAGATCTCTTGGAAAATCAGCTCTCATAATAAGGGCAGGCTGGCCTGAAATATCCATTAACTCAAAATAACCTGCTATTCTCTTCTCATCTAAAGGTGTGACAATAGTCTTTTCCGGAGATCTGGAAAAGTTTTGGAGTTCTGCCTCAAAGTCAGAAGGCATACCTCTATCGACTCGGTACATTGAAATCGAAGAACAGGTAGTTTCTTTGAAATCATTCAAAAGGGCGCTGTCAAAGTACCTCCCGAAAATTAAAGTGCCTTTTACAGGTCCCTCATATGTTGTCGTAAGGATCGGGTGGCAGGAAATAAACATAGGGTTTTCGTTAAGCAAAATATAGCCGCTTATACTATCATTTTCCGATTTTGAGGAAAAAGCACCGTTTTCGACCATTATAAGAAGCTCTTCGGGTACGGGCTTTTCTTGCCCTGTCTCAATATCTATCGATTTTACATAAACAACAGAGCCTGTATCATTTAAAAAAAGCATAAGATTAACTTTAAGCCCTGCAAGAGTCTGATTTTGAAGATTTACGTTTATATACCCTTGATTCCTATCATCAATAAAACGGTAAGTATCATCCCAGCATGCCCAGTCCTGAACCATGTTATCAAGGTAGTTCTGTTCGGTTAAAATGACATTTCTTACCCTATCTACATTTTTTAAAGTATCTGATTGTTCTAGACCTAAAAAGTTTGAAAGCTGCATATTATAAGTAAACGCAAATGTAGCGGTAAGAATTGCAAAAATTAAAATTGTTATTATAAAAACTTTTTTGCTAATATCTATTCCGAACACCCCAGATTATGGATAAATAAAAACTAAAACAACTGGAATTAACAACATTAAAAAGGAAAGATAAGTATATAAGATTACGTTGACATTGTAAGTAAATTTTTAATATAGCATTATTTATTCTGCTATTTTTAACTCAAAAATATTATATAAAAAATTAGTATGAATTTAAATACTTATTTACAAAATTTTTAATTTTGTTAAGGATTAATTAGACATAACTTTCTCATGCAAAAATTCTCATATGTAACAATATATTCTTTTTTACCTGTTTATCCTGAATTCTATTACTATTATTAAGTACCAGGGGTTATACATCTGGAATTATACGCCGGCTTTAAGTATCGAGATTTAAAGCAGATATCCTAAGTTCTAGCAGATATCCTAAGTCCTGCCCATCCGGTTGTATCTTCTGTGTTCTATCAGGCTGGCGTAAATAACATAACTAAATACTTTTACCGGGCTTCAGATGTGACTTCAAGAACTTCCTGAGCAATCTGGATGAGCCTGAACCAGGTATTCAGCGCAGAACGCAGGGAAACTGCATCTTCGGCTTTAACCGCAAGTACAAGATGATTTGAGTCTTCAAGGGACAGTCCTATTTTTGACCTTTCGGAGAAGTTGTCATTAAGTTCTGGAAGGACAGCCTGATAGATTTTTTCGGCGGTTTCTGTTTCAAATATAAATTCTGCAGAAAGTTTCAAAGAATTCCTCCTGGGAAGAAACTGGAATAAAAACCTGGCTCTTTTGAATATGGTTATAATTTACGGGTTGAAAAAAGGTTTTTGGTCAGTACCTCTTAAAGCCTTTAATGTTAAACTTGAAAAGGGATTTTCCGCTGCCTGTGAAATTGATCTCTTTTTCTTCTACCGCCATCACCAGGGAATTGGAAGGAAGCTGACCTGCCTTATCATTTTCAATTCTGTTGAAACGGAAAAAAGCCTCAAGCGCATCTGCAATCTCCCCCTTGCCTGTAAGCACCGGCTCAACATTCGGAAACCAGTAAGAATCGATTTCTTCAGAATACCAGTCTGAAAACCTGAGCGAAAAAAGAAGCTTTCCTGCATCGTCNNCATGCCCATTTTGCCACGGGAAATGCACCTGCCCGCAATAAAGCGCGAAAGAAATTTACAGAGCGTCCGGCTCTTTGCGGAAGGCTTGCGAGAAGTAGTTATTAGCATACTCCCCTTGATAAGGTCAGGACTATTTTTCACTTTCGCTCCACCTGAAGATCACTTTTTATTCTCTGCCTTTACCGGAAATAAGCATAATCGCCAACGAATCTGCACAGGCAAAGGAACCAAAAAGCAAGTATATAAGGCCCAAAAATTTGAATCCAGAGAAAAAAATGCTTTGAGAAATTATCATGCGAGTATGTACGTAATTGAAACATACTTACTAAAAATTCAATCATATAATTTTTATAATTTTATTATACGAAAAACAAAAATTAAAAAAGAAAGAATTAAACGAAAAATAAATAAAAAGAATAAATTAAAAAAGGAGTTAAAACTACTTAATTATTTATTTAATATTTAATCGGATTAGAACCG
>DUIO01000256.1 GCA_013330315.1 Methanosarcina sp.
TATACAGAACATAAGGCAGCTTACAAAGCTGGACTGGCTGAAAATAAAGTGCCCTTACTGCGGAGAGGAAATGACGCAGTATATCTCTCCGGAAGAAGACGTGGAGAGGGCTCTTCTTGCAGGGAAACATCTCGAGACTATCTGCAGTTACTGCCAGCAAAATATTTACCTTGACCCCAGAACCTTCAGGCCTGTACCCTAATTGACAGGAAAGAGAGGTGAATCCGTGGAAGAAGAAGGCGAATTAATGAAAGAAATAGCCAGAAACGAGTCAGGAGAACCAATGGTAGTTAAGTCCAAATTGGGAGAGGCTACTGTCAGCGAGGTTGAAGTCCGGGGAATACAGGACCTTACTCCTGTAGAAAAGAAACATCTCCTGTTACAGCTCTCGAGGGACAGGATAAAAGACAGCTCTGCCGGTCCCTGGGAACTCGTCGATATTCGCAGGGAGGAATGGAGGACAATTAAAGCTTCGCTGGTCCAACCCATAGAAATTGATGTCAGAGATACGGGAAAAGATGAGCTTTTCAGGGTATTATTTGACATCACAAAGCTAGAAAGAGAACTTGAGTCAATAATCTGAACCGAATTTAAAGAGTTTGTGCCAGAATCGTCTAAAAGAAAAATTCAGGAAATTATTTAAGAAATTCTGTAAAAAATCAGAATATAATTTGAAAAATCAATAGATATTAAATATATATTTAAAATTAAAGTACAGATAAAAGACTTGAAAAACAAGCCAGAACTCATCTGTACAGAGCATATCTTCGAAACATATCTTCAAAGCACATTTTTATTCTATATCCGTATTCTATTTTTTATTCTTTATTCTTCGATGTTCTGCTTTATCTGCTAAAAAGTAATTATCAGATAACCCATCCGGTTTAGAATTTTCGGCTTTTCCTTTTTGCGTAGCACTCTCTGCAGTAGACTGGTCTGTCAGGATCCGGCTTAAAGGGCACCTCTGTTTCCATATCGCATTCGGAACATTTTGCTTTGTACATCTTTTGCGGCTCTCTGCTGAAACCGCCCTCTCTGCTGGACCCCCTATCTCTACTATGGCCCCTGTCTCTCTGGAAACCTTTTCGTTCCATATATTTTCCCCTTATATTCTATACTATGACCTTATCAAGTAATTCAAAAGAGCCGCACTTACGAATGGGCTATTCTTTGGTGTGTCTCTATGAATTAATCGAATGATTAAATATCGGGCATGGTGGTATTTATTGTTGTTGCATTGAGTTTAGACTGCTTTCAAGTCTCTTGCAGTTTATTTTAAGCACCTGGGCAGCTTTTTACCAGGTATTTTTCTAAAACCTTCTCTACCGTTGCTGCATTGATTGTACTAACCTGCAGCAAATATTTTAACCGGATCTGAAATTCCCTATAAATTCCCTATAGGGTTTATAAGAGACTCTTACATCAGACTCTAAGAGATTACACCAGGCTCAAAAACGATTAACATTTGCAATTAAATATTTGCAATTAATATCTCTGATTAAACATTTCATATGAATCTGAAGTGAGCTGTCCGCTAAATCTTTAGATTTGATAGATTTTACGCTTCTTCCCTATAACTTCAACTTTTATCTTTATCCAGCAGCTTCATATTCAAATAAGCAAAAAATCCAGAAAAAGGTTGAATAAAGATTAAACCATTGAAAAACAGCTTATATGAACTGGATATGAGCAAATAACCGGGCAAAAAACTAAAAGTCTTTTGAAAAAGGGAGGCTAAAAGCCTCCGGATTTCTTTCTTGCCGCAAATAGGAGGCTGTGAGCTTTTTTCGGGAACATTTACTCCTGAGATATCTCGAATCTGGACCTTTCTTTTTCGATATACCTATCAGGCCATTCTGTATAACCAACCGGCTAGTTCAGAGCACCGGATAGTTTGGACTCCCTCAAACATCAGCCAGATTAAGACTTATAAATTGCCTCCCACCTGAGGACGGTTTACCTTGAGAATTTATTTGCCTGAGAATTCCCTGCTGACGTCTGCAGCATTGGAGTATTCCTGTTCTGGAAGCTCCTCAAGGACTTCCATTACTTCTTTGCTGGCTTTGTGCTTTTTGGCGTGCTGGATAAGATCCTGCTTGCTTGCTGGATAATCCATATCCTTTAAAGCTTTCTGAACTTCAATTGGACTTGTCTGCATATTTTTCCCCCTTTAAGCTTTTTGAATTTAGCCAATTAATATCTATAATTGCCTTTCATCGGAAGGTGGATCCTTTCTGAAAAGGGTTATCTTTCCTGCTTCCTTCCTTTGCTCCCTCTCTCGCTTCTTCTCTCTTCGATGTGTCCTGTCTCTCCGCTAAACTCTTTGCTTACATCTGCAGCGTTCTCATACTCTCTTTCTGGAAGGTTCTCGAGAATCTGCATCACTTCCTGAGGAGCATTGTTTTCTTTAGCTTTCTTAAGAATTTCTTGTTTTTCTGCAGGATAATCCATACCTTTTAGAGCTTTCTGAGTTTCAATGGGAGGGCTTCCAGCACCTCTATGACTTATTCCTTCTCTTGATGCCATAAGTTTCCCCCTGTTGACTTTATTTGCCTGAGAATTCCCTG
>DUIO01000255.1 GCA_013330315.1 Methanosarcina sp.
CATTTTATAGTATATTGCTTCATAGAAGGCTTTTTGAGATTCTAGTAATACCACTTGACATTACTCTTTGATGGTATTAATGTAAATAGGAGCATGTAAGTATTTACATTAAGAGCTCATGTGGATATTTACATTAAGATTCCATTACCTGTATTATTTCAGGACATCTGGATGCATCCATTTGTAACCCGGTAAGCAGGCTGCAATATATCATAGACTGAGAGTCATAAAATAGGAAATTAGCCAGTATCGGCTGGCATTATCTTATTATTAAATCAAAATTAAAATTATGACAGCCTGGTTCAGACTTACCTGACTTTAAAANNACTTTATGTCTATTAAAGCGCTATATCCTTTAATATACAGCTTACTGGAATCAGGCCTGCTTTTCATCGCCGTTGTCCAATTGCTCAGTATCTCCTCTTTTTCCGGTTCCGTACTTTTCTTGCTGGAGGCCAGGAAAACGTTGCCCAGATGGTATCTGGCAACTCCTCTGTGCATTTTCTTACTCTTACTGATTATAACAAACTTTCTCGTCTATTTTGACGGAAAACCTTTTCTTGACGAGCCCATAAGTACGGCAGAGACACTCTGGATTTCGGTACTGGCTTTACTGACTCCTTGCTCTGTACTATTTTTCTTGCCCTCCTGCGGGCATGATAGTTCAACAAAGATATATGTTGTTATTTCATCTATATCAAGCACCTTTTCGATAGTTTTCCTTTCTCTCATACTTATGGAAATCCACAGCTCATCAAATATTGAAGCCGTATTATTGCCTCTGGCTCTTTACTGGATGATCTTAATGCCGGCTATAGGAGTGTGCCTTTTATCGAATGCAACAATGTATACGGAAAGTGGTAACGTAGAAGAAGAGTCCTGAACGTAGCTTTTCTTGGAGAGCCTTTAATGAGTTTGCTGAATTAAAGAGAGCTTCATAAGCCTGAAATATTCATTTTCAACCTTGGAATTAATACTTTCACCTAACTTCCTCAAGCCTTTTTTACTTGTTCTATTCTATCTTACTTGATGCCTGCCCCCAATCCTAAAAAGAATAATCCTGAAAGGCGAATTGTCTTCCACGTCGATATGGACAGCTTTTTTGCGTCTGTGGAGGTCAGAGAAAAACCGGAACTTAAGGGACAGCCTGTAATCGTGGGCTCTGACCCAAGAGAAGGGTCTGGAAGGGGAGTTGTAAGCACCTGCTCTTATGAAGCAAGAAAATATGGAATCCATTCTGCGATGCCTATTTCGCAGGCTTACAGGCTCTGTCCGCACGCTGTGTTTTTGCCTGTGAACATGAACCTCTATGCAGAAGTTTCTGCAGCGGTAATGGAACTTTTGAGGGGATTTTCAGAAAAATTTCAGCAGGTCAGTATAGATGAAGCTTATCTTATACCCGGTCCTGAGGTCAGGAATTTTGAAGAAGCTGCCCTTTATGCTCTCAGGATCAAGGATGAAGTGCAGAGACAGCAGAGAATTACCTGCTCCGTTGGGGTCGGGTCAAACAAGCTCGTATCCAAAATTGCCTCCGGCTTTCAAAAGCCTGACGGGCTTACTGTTGTGAGACCAGAAGATGTCAGGGAATTTCTTTTTCCGCTACCCGTCTCTAAAGTCCCCGGAGTGGGAGAAAGGACAGCAGAAACCCTTAAAGAGATGGGAATAAACAGGATAGAGGAGCTTGCAAATTGCAATATCCAGCTGCTTTCGGAAAGGTTTGGAAAAATAGGGTTAAGGCTGAAACAGCTGGCAAACGGACTCGACTTTGAAGAAGTCATAGAAAAAGAGAGCATAAAATCAATAAGCAGGCATGGAACTTTTGCAGAGGATACAAATGATCCTGTAAAGATCTCCGGATCCCTGGATCTTCTTATAGAGAGTGTGCATAGCTCCCTTCTGAAACACAGCTTCCTTTTTAAGACTATAACTCTCACAGTACGCTTTGAGGACTTTTCTACCTATACACGCTCAAAGACCCTCCCCATCTGGACTTCGGATATATTCGTCATTAAAAGGACAGCAATTCAGCTTTTAGCAGAATTCATAGGCAGACGGAAATTCAGGCTTGTAGGTGTGGGAGTGACAAAACTCCGTATAAGGGATGAAAAGCAGACTCTGATAACGGATTTTTAATAGCCGGCTAAGCTTGCTGTTGTGATAAAGCCCGACTTGAACAGGTCCGGCTTTGTAAGCTCCAATTACAGTTTTAAGCTCATTAATTACAGTTTTAAGCCCATTAATTACATTTTTAAGCTTATTAATAGCTTCAGGTCAGTAAAGAAGAATCTGTTATGCTTATAATTTTATAATAAAAGACCAGATTATATTTGATGGAAAGACAGATCAGACTGGCACTGGCTCTTCTTCTTATTGTTATTCTTAGCATAGTTATTATTTATGCAGTTCTTCCATACATAGACTATCTTTTCGGGGGTTTTATCCTTTTTGTAATCTTTAAGCCGCTCTACCATTTTTTCAAAGGAAAACTCAGGTTTAGCAGGCGAGTTTCGGCAATTCTGGTAATAATAGTCTCCATATTTGTTGTCCTTATTCCGCTATATTTTCTTTTAACCATGGTCCTCAGCGAGATCCAGCAAATCATACTGGACCAGGAAGCAATCATGGAATCAATTCATACCGGAAGCGAGCTTCTTAGCAGTTTTTTATCAAGGTTGGATATTAATGATTCTTTCCAGACAGGTCTGGAAGACAGACTTATGGATCTGGCTC
>DUIO01000010.1:0-4729 GCA_013330315.1 Methanosarcina sp.
CGCACAATACTTCACGTTCTATGTCAGATGCAAATCCTCTTGAGACCTTTTCCTATTTCACCGCAGAGTTGAACAAAACGGGCCTGGGTTATCTTCATTTAGTCGAAGCCATGGGAGGCAGGGAGGGATTTGTGCCGCCAGAAGCACGGCTTGGGCCCACCCTGCGTAAAATTTTTGAAAGGACGTTCATACTGAATGGCGGCTATAACTTCCAGAGCGGAAATAAGGCGATTGCCAGCGGTCAAGCCGACCTGATCGCCTTTGGAGTACCGTTCCTGGCTAATCCTGACCTGCCGGAGCGCTTCAAGCAGAATGCGCCGCTGAATGAGCCGGATATGTCTACCTACTATAAAGGCGGAGAGAAAGGCTACACGGACTACCAGGCACTGGTTAAAAGATAATGCGGCTAAAAAAGTAGTAGTGTAAGTCTTCGGGGAGCACCGTCTAATCTGAAAAATTTCCTCTCTACGCCCGCATGCTCACTTCTGAAGAGATTGCGGGCAGCCATTGAAAAAAAAATTAAGCAATAACTTACATAGGAATTTGCGATGTCAAACGAAATTATTGTAAAAGGCAATCCCAACATCTCTAATATTGCTCTGACTTTCGATGACGGTCCTGGCAGAGTGACTCCATACGTTCTTGATGTGCTTCGAAAGTATGGAGTTAAAGCTACATTTTTTTGCCTTGGCTCCTGTATTGAGAAGAGAATTACTATTCAAGAGTATACAGGCAGATACACAGCAGGCAGCGATATTGTCAAACGTGCAAATGACGAAGGCCATCTCATAGCCGTCCATTCTTATGATCATCTGGCTCTGCCCGGGCTTAATGATGACGAAATTCTGAACAATTCATTGTTCAGAACCAAAAATATAATTACTGATTTGATTGGAAAAACTCCTGTGTATGTTCGCCCTCCTTATGGCAGCGTTGACAATAGAGTAAATAGCATAATAAAAGAGCTTGGTCTCAAGACCATTTTATGGAGCTGTCATTCAGCAGATAGTTCCACCGAACCTGATGTTATTCCTGGCGGATCTCTCAAATACAAATACGGACCGGTAGATATTTACAACAATATAATGAGAAATGCTGGAAACGGATCAATTATTTTATGCCATGATGGGCATAGCGGAGCATATGATGCAAATTTTGGGATTGTATCGGCTTTAGACAGAGCGATCCCGGAATTACAGAAAAAGGAATTTAAGTTTGTAACGATAGACGAGTTACTGGCAACTGGAAATTACGTAATCTGTAACCTATGAACTTAATTACACGCCTGTGATATATCTAAGGATTGCAGCGACTCCGCCAAAAGATATCATAAGCTGGGAGCCTTCATAGAAATCTGTTGACATGAAAACAACCCCTGCACTGCCTTTGTCAGCGAGTTCCGATAATTCCCCAACAATATCAATAACACCTGTGATGTCGAGTTCAGAACCGCATTCAGGACAATTTCCTGCTACAGGAACAGAATCCCCGGGTCTCCACTTTCTTGTCCGGTTACTCTCGTATCCACAAACACTGCATTTTAGACTTAATCTTTCGGACCGCAGGTCTTCGGAAAGCAAAAGCATATCAACCGCCTTTATTTCAAGGTTCGTTCTTACATTATCTTCTCCATAGGACACTTTACCGGACTCGGTAGCGAGTTCTTTAAAAAATATCTCCATATCTTTTTTTTGCTTAACCAGATCAATACCCTGAAGGGTATCCTCTGCTGCATTTATCAGTTCAGAAAAACCTGACTCATCCGTATATCCAGTATCAAACAATCCCAGAACCTTTTTCTGAAGCTCGTAATGTAAAAATTCGCCTTCNNAGATGGAGAATGCCCTCCTATAAGAATGCCTTTAAGTTCGGCTGGCTCTATTTTAAGGAACGCTTCGCTGGCAGCACTCCCTATTCTTTTGTAGAAATCATGAATAGAAATGCGTCTGAGCTGTTCAAAACGATGTGCACTCTGACCTCCTTTTCTTTGTTTACCGGGCACAGTAGAATGGAGATGTCTAATAACTTCAGTTTGATTACCCACAAGCGTTCCGATAGTAGCTTCTCTTAAATCAAGAAGTATGAGCCCGTAAGTACTGCATTCCCTGAGCATTTCCTCAAGAGGCTCAAGGTAAAAAACGGAATCACAGTGATAGATGTAATTTACAACAGGTTCTGGAGGAATAAGGACTTCGTTTTCCATGCCCGTTCTGCTGGCTCCAGTATTGACGGTTCCTGCAAAATAGACTATCCCATTTTCCGGTATTTTGTTAAGATGCCTTAACTTTGCCAGCAGAGAGTCAAGTGCTCCCTGTACGTTATTGCCGGCAAGCCTGGATACGATGTTCGAAGCCTGCTCATGTTCTTCTCTCAAGTGATTCGTAACATCTGAAATCTGTTTATCAGAAGGAATATAAAGGGAAATTAGTTCTGCATCCCTTCCATTCTTACTCCTCAGAGTTTCAAGCTTTTTTTTAAATACATATTTTTCATATGTACAGTATTCAGCCATTCAGCTCCCCCTTATCCTCATATCCCTTATCTTCATATGAAATAGTTGATTCTCTGATAAATAACATAAAATTATGAGATCTATTTATGCGTTATTTTTAAAAAACGTTTTTTGAGTTTTAACTAAAAAAGCATTAAAAATCAGACTTTCCATAACCAGATGGACAAGTTACACAAATGGGATTATCCTGGAAATGAGAAACTATCCCGTCTCTCGATTTGGATAACGCGAATGGTTTCTATTTACAAAAAAATAAGTTTTAGGCATAATGACCCTGCAGCACTTAAGTAACGCCGAAGGCCTTACGCTCTTTGATTGTCTTTCTGCTCATGAAAAATACAATCATACCATGGAAATGCAGTCATACGTCCATGATAATGCAATCACACACAATACTGGAGATCCATGATTAAAACATTAAACACGCACGGATGCAGTTTCGTTTTTCATTTTATTTTAACGTCACCTTTCTTTGCATCACTTGAAAATCCGCTGTTTTCTTCAAACCATCTGCAATACTCCTCAGGGCATTGAGTTTCCGGGCATTCATGTATATACGCCAGGACATCACTCATTTTTGCAGTAGCTAATGACACGGAAGTATCTGCGCTTCCATAATAAATACGGATTTCATCACCTGCTACAACNNTTGTCTGACGTATCCCATGGTACATAATTAACCATCCGTCAGGTACGCGGATTGGTTGCGGGCATGTACCTATATTATTGGCATCCCACCATCCGCCTTCCCGGGCACACAGAAGAACTTCATGCTCTCCCCAGTATCTCATATCTGGAGAAAAGGATATCCAGATATTTGCTTTCCCACCGTCCATACCAGACACTGGCCTGTGTATCATTGCCCACATGCCATTAAATCTAACCGGAAAGACAGCAGCATCTTTGTTTTCAGGCGGCAGAGCAGCTCCTACTCGCTCAAAATTACGGAAATCCTCAGTAAAAGCAAGAGCTGGTAAGGGGCCCGAGTCAGAAAAAGCCGTATATGCTACAGCCCATTTTCCCAGCTCGTCTATGTAAGTTATACGCGGGTCTTCGATACCATATATTTCTTCGGGGTGATTTACGGGGTCCGGTGCAAAGGTCGGTTCCGGGTCAATTTCCCAGCCGTCAATTCCGTTATCACTTCTGGCTACTGTAAGGTGAGAAAAGCCCCTGTGGTCTTCGACCCGCACGAGCAGGAGTGTTTTGCCATCAACTATAGCGGCTGCAGGGTTGAAAACAGAATTTGCCTGATAAGGCCAGTCTTCAACAGTAAGTATAGGGTTCTTCTTGCTCCTCTGAAATAGCTCTCCATGGTCTTTCCAAATCATGTCTGTCTACCTCACTTTGTCCGATTTGCTAATAGCAGGCTATTTTTCTTTTACAGAGCCCGGTCATTTACTTTGGGTTGGATGCCATGCCGAGGGCTTATTCGGGCTCTGTAGAAATCTTCTGAATAAAGAAGTTACAATATTTAATTTGGATAACATTATATATTTATTTCTATATTTTATAACTTATTTAACTAATTATAAATGTATTGAAAAATATGTGGCTCCCGAGATTAAGATTTTCCAAAAAGTGTATCCAAATCCGGAAAATGTCCGGGGCTAAAAAGACTAAATGAGTTTCTTAATGGCTGGTTAAAAAATATATTAAACTACAATATCAGTTAGCAGAAGAACTTCAAGATTAATGGGCATAACTCGTCTAAGGCTTCAAGGCGAATACTGTCCGGTGCAATACAGTTTATTTATTATAATGGACGACCTACAACAGTTAAAATAAGTATTTAACTTTAAACAGTATTTTAGTAATGCTCTTACGGGTTTTCCTTGTAGGCATTTGGCTATCACATTCTAATCAACTCTTCTGAAAACTTACCTCCATGCCCGCATGCTCACGAAATGAATAGATATTGGACTGCCACTTTTTGGATAGGCTCTATTTGACAAGATCTGACATAAGGAATAAGGAACCATAAACAAAATAGGAAATGAGAAATAATCTTGGGATAAATAAGTTATTATCAGTATAAAGTTCTCATAAGATAAGGCAATTGATAGCCATCATAAGGCAATTAATAGTCATTATATATACTCAACATCTCTTTTTTCTTTCAATTGGGTGAATGCTATGGATAAAAGACAACTTGTTGAAAAACACAACTGGTTAATCTCAAAAACTCAAAGCATACTTAAATATTATAGCTGTCCT
>DUIO01000010.1:4736-5870 GCA_013330315.1 Methanosarcina sp.
TCTTATTATTGTGTCCGATATCTGTTAAGATAATTCAGGATTATGCACAGTGGTATAAATCTGTCAACTCAACAATGTATAGCCAATTAAATGATCTGTACGAACAGTATAAAAACATAGACAAAAACAATGATTTTTGTGTTCAAATGAAAGAGCAGAATTTAGATTCGTTTATAGAATTTCTTGAAAGGATGTAATCGTTATTTTTCCCTTTCTCTATTATTCACTTCTTTTTTCTTACCTGTTCATGAATGGTTATGCCTGAGCGAATTATAATTGAACAAAAATGATGCCATCGAGGCTGTAAGCGCTACAGCAACGGCAGAAATAGAAACCCCCTGCCAGCCCGCGATATTCCAGGCAAGCATTGCACCTCCGGAACCCAGGCTTCCGCCTATAAACATTCCTACCATGAACAAACTGTTCACCCGGTTGCGGGCTTGCGGCTTAAGCCCGTAAATTACCTTCTGATTGGCGACTATGGCGCTTTGCATTCCGAAGTNNGCCCCGCCGGTCAACAAGACGTCCGGCTACGGGAGCAGCAAGCACTCCAACCACCCCGATAATACCAAAAAGCCCTGCAACATCAGCACCATAGTGGAAAGGGGGCTGTTCGAGATGCAGCGCGAGGATTGTCCAGAAGGCGCTGAATACGGCGAAGAGGAGGCCCTGTATGAAGGTGGCTCGACGCAGGCCGGGCTCATTGCGCCAGAGTTGCAGAAGTGAACCAAGCAGCGACCCATATTTCATAGAAGTCGCTGGCCGGCTGATCGGCAATACGAGTGCCATTGCTACCGCACCGACTAAAACCAGAGGAATGGCAAGCCAGAACATGTCTCTCCAGCCGTAGTTGGTAGCAATAGAACCGGCAAGAATCCGGCTCAGGAGCATTCCGCTCAGCAATCCGCTCATAACACTGCCGACGACTGAACCCCGGCGGCTATCAGAGGCCAGCGATGCAGCAGCCGGTATTATCTGCTGCGTAACCGAGGCGCTGAACCCGATTAAAAGTGAGACACACAGGAGGGCCCAACCAGTAGACGCAATTGCTGCAAAAAGAAGCGATAAAGCCAGAATAAGGAACTGCGACACAATTAGCCGGCGGCGTTCCATCAGGTCTCCCAGAGGCACCAG
>DUIO01000165.1 GCA_013330315.1 Methanosarcina sp.
AAAAATTAAAAGTAAAAATTAAACCCTGGAACAGAAGTAAGAAAAAAAGAAAAATGGAGAAAACAAAAACAACAGAAAAGTCTTATTTAATTCAATTTAATGCGCTCTGCCGTTGCAAGATAGACAACGCTTTCACAGACATTGCAGCAGTGATCCGCGATTCTTTCAATATAGCGAATCAGGAAAAGCAAATATGTGGCTTTGGAAATAATGCTCGTATCTTTTGCCATCATTTCTATTAGCTCAACCCATACTGCGTAGAAAAGCTTGTCGACCTCTTCATCCATGGATGCTGTTGCTCTTGCAAGTTCAATATCCTGAGTTCCAAAGGCTTTCAGAGAGTTTTCAAGCATATGCGCTGCGATGTCTGCCATTCTTTTTGTATCTATAAGTGGCTTTATGTGACCGCCTTCGAATTTACCAGGGATTTTAGCAATATTAATTGAAAGCCCAACGATTCTTTTAAGGTCTGCAGAGATCTTGAGCGCGGATACAACAAGCCGGAGGTCACTTGCCATAGGCTGCTGAAGCGCAAGCAGGTCAAAAACGGAGATCTCAATCCTTTCCTCAAGTTTATTTACTTCAGATTCAAGGGCAAGAGTCCTTCTGGCAAGCTCAATATCGAGGTTTATAACCGCTTCCATTGAGTCGCGAAAAATCAATTCAGACATTTCCCCAAGAGAAAGTACGGATTTTTTAAGCAGATCCAGCTGCTGAAGGTATCGTTCTCTGATCATTTTAATCACCCGAACCTGCCAGTATTTCGATTAAAACTTTACCTTCTATCCTGCAGTTTTTAAAAAGATCGTTCATCCTTTTTAAGTACCGGATGAAAGTAGACTTGCCGCAGCTGGAAGGACCTATAAGGGCAGTTACACTGTTTCTGGGGATTTCCATTGATATGTTCTTAAGAGCCTGCTTTTCCCCATACCACAGATTGATGTTTTCTATGATTATGTGAGGCTGAGCTACGTTTTGAACAGTTACAGTCATTTATTGGCCTCAGTAATTATATGAACCTGATAAAAAGATTCCATATTTGATATTATGCATCAGAGTTTAATCAAATTTTCAATTTCTGTCTATAATGCCTTCGGATCATAACTGCTATAATGTTTAATCCCGGCACGATTGTTAAAAGAACAAGAGCCGTTCCATATTGAAGAGGGCGGGTTTGAGTAATGTTTGTTCCTGAGGTTGCAAGTACGAAGAGATGATAAGGAAGCGCCATAATTCCAAGCATAATAGAACCTGTCAGGGCAGTCTGTCCGGTAGGCAGATCAAAGAGTTTCTGCACAGCAGGAACAACGATAACGAGCCCGAAGAATCCGAATACAACAGAAGGAATTCCCTCAAGGATCTCGATAAAAGGCTTCAGGGTGTCTGCAACCTTAAGGTTCGCAATCTCAGAGATATAAATTGCAGAAGCAATCCCAAGAGGTACTGCAAAAATAATTGCTCCGGCAGTAACGATTAAAGAACCGAAAAACAGAGGCAATAGGCCAAACTGCCTGTTTACGGATGTGGGGTACCAGAATTTTCCAGTAAGGAAGTCCAGGAGGGACGTATCCTTAAAAAGAAGCAAACTATCCCTGAATAAAAAAAGGCATATAAGGAAAAGGATGACGACCGTAAGGGCGCTTACTGAGAAAAGCACAGATTCGATTGTCTTTTCCTTATAATTCCTGTTAAACATGTTTTTTCCCTTAAGTGAGTTTTTTTCCGTAACTATTAGTTTACTGTCTTTACTGTTCTACCGGGAAGTATCCGACTTCGGTAACCAGGTTCTGTCCTGTTTCACTGAGCACAAAGTCGATGAATTCCTTTGTAAGACCTGAAGGTTCCCCATTGGTGTAGAAGTAAAGAGATCTTGAAAGCGGGTATGCACCGCTGAGGACATTTTCAGAAGTAGGAGCTTCAGGGCCGTTTCCGGCATCCAGGTTTAAGGCTTTAACACTGCTGTCAAGGTATGCAATGCCTATGTAACCGATTGCATTGGGATTCTGGGAAACTTCTCCCACTATTCCTCCTGTTGCAGGCTGGGTGAGTGCATCAGCTCTGTATTCGTCTCCCTGTAAAACTTCTTCTTTGAAGTATTCATAAGTACCGGAACTGCTGTCCCTGGAAATAACAACGATCTCGGAATCCGCGCCGCCAACATCCTGCCAGTTGCTGATACTTCCGTTGTAGATGCCGCGCAGCTGATCAAAGGTAAGTTCAGAAACAGGGTTATTTGGGTTTACGACAACAGAAATGCCATCGTAAGCAATAGTAGTCTCTAAGGGGGTGATGCCATTTGACTGAGCAGTTTCGATTTCTTCAGCTTTAATTTCTCGGGATGCTGTAGCAATATCTACTTCGCCATCAATGAGGGCTGTAATCCCGACACCAGATCCTCCACCAGTAACGGTTACACTTTTATCAGAGTTTTCAATCATGAATTCTTCAGCTTCAGCCTGAGCAAGAGGCAGAACTGTATCCGAACCTTTCAGAGTAATACTCTGTGATCCCCCTGCAGGGACTCCGGCTTCAGGAGTCCCCTCTGAAGAGGTATCGTCAACCTGAGATTCGCCACTATCATTTCCGGTACATCCAATTCCCAGGAATATAAGTCCAAACACCAGTAGTGTAAGGACCATATATGTTTTTAATTTATTTACCATGTTACACATACTCCATTAAATAAATGAAAATAAATTCGTAATCTATATTATTAGAGTTACTTCCAGTATAAGAGAGAATAAAAAGAGAGGAATATATAAGGATTCGCCATATACAATATGGAGAGGTATATACGAATAATAAATCCCTATAAAACTATTTTGCTATATACCATGTATATAAAATATATATCATAATATTAAATCGCAAAAGAAATGAAATTAAATTCTAAAAAAGCAAAAAGAGGCGAATTTAATCTGGACATTTCCCCTACCACGAACTTTTTTAATTCCATGCACTCATAAACGCGTCCACCAGACAGGCTGTTGGGTGCTCAAAAAAAGAGAAAATAACGACCCTGTACAACGAGACTTTTACTGTTTGAAGTTTTGATTAATTTACATAGTGAGCCTGTTTAGAAGCGTGATTAGGAAATTCAAAATCCAGGGGACTTAAAAGTCAAACAGGGAACGCTGCTCTACACGCCCGTTTTCCGGACACTGGACTTTTTCTTCCTGTATAATTCCTTTATTTTTAATCTGGGACGAAACTTTTTCCTTTTCCTGTTTTTTCACTTCAGGCTTTTTAGCTTCAAAATCAAAGAGCCCCTTCTGTTTTGAGTCAAAATCAAGAGACGAAACATTGACCCCGAAGACCTCCAGAATACGTTCAACAGGAGGGAGGATCTGCTTCTTAACATAATAATCGACATCTATAGGCACATTATGCTCGCGGACATAGTCAGGGTCCTCAGCACGGTCTACAAAGAGACCTTTTCCTGCAACGATAACAAAAGGAATTCTGGTCCCTATTGAAGGCATAACTCCGGTCCGTTTTTTCAGGTTTTCCGCAACTGTGAGGTGAGGCTGCTTATTTTTGTAACTGTCCGTTCTCCGGGTAAGTGTCCGGGTAAGGACAAGTTTCTCAATGATACCTGCATCTTTCCCCGGGTCAAGGTTTCTGACATCACTGACCACGTTACGTACATGTTCTACAGCCCCGTCAACGTCACCTTTTATAAGCACAAGCTTGAGGACTTCATTAAGTGTAATGGAGGTCAGTTCACACCAGTCCCTGCGAACGGTTTCCATTCCTTTGACCTTGATTTTGTTTTCCCAGCCAGAGTTTCTGGGTTCAAAAAGCCAGAGAGCATAGCGCTTCTTTGCAATGAGCAGGGCGCGTTTTGCAATTGCCTCAAATTCAAGTTCCATGGGGTCCGGAAGAGATGCCGACACAATTTGGGACAATCTGTTCCCTACAAGGCTTACATCTTCAAGGGAAAGGTCTCCTTCTGACCTGCAGTGTACAAAAACACTATCCGTGTCCCCATAAGCAACTGACAGATCAATTACTCTGTCCTGAGGGGAAATTTCTCCTGCTTCCTCAAGAAACAGGGCTGCGGAATCCCTGAGGACAATTTTTCCTATATCGTTATTGATGAGATCCCTGGTGTTGAGGATATTACTTCTCCCGAAGCTGGTTACAGCATTTGCAAGTGTCAGGCTGTAGAGCCTTGCCCTTGCATATCCCGAATAGCCGTAAAAACTATTCAGCAGGATTTTTATAGCTAGCTGGGTTGCATCAAGCACACGGTACTCATTTTTGTCTGAAGTCAGTCTCATCCTTTTCTTTGTCTCGCCCCTCTGGTTAAGAAGGTCTTCAAGGATGGAGGGGACAATTCCCCTGTAAACCTCGGGAGGCACGAATTCTCCCCCTGAAGGAGGCTTTATAGCTTCCCCGTCAGGCCGGTCCTTTGTCACAACAGTCGTATAACACAGGTTGTGAGCCATCATAATTGTAGGATAAAGGGACTTGTAGTCAAGGATGAGCACATTTTCCAGAAGCCCTTTTTTTGGCTCAAGAACTTCCCCGCCTTTCAGGTCAGAACTCATGTCATACCTTTCTGCCGAAAGTTCGTCTCCTGGCTTTGGAAGGATGACCCTATCTCTCAGCCCAAACTCCCTGACTAGAAGGGTCTCAACCATGGAAGTCTGGCCTCCGTCAACGATTTCCTGGAGCAGGCTCCCGCTTACCTGGGCAAGGGCAATATATTTGTCAAGAAGCCTCAGGTTAAGTACGAGCTCAAGTGCAAGTTCAGCGTCCCTGCGTGCATAATCAACGAATTTAAGGAATTTCTCACCGGAGTCATTCCAGTGCTCCTCCATTTCCAGCGGAGGGACATCAAGTTTCTCACGGCTCAGAAGCTCTTTTGAAACGGCTCTCAAAGTATACTGCTTCAGGCTGAAAGCTCTCCTTACAAGCGGGAGGGCATCAACAACCACCCTTCCTTTAACCTCAGTCCGAGTAATGAGCCCGAACCTTCTGTAACCTATATGGCTGCCGTCCCTGCCCACAACAGGATTGATGTTTTCCCCTTTTGCATTCAGGGCTTTGACCCTGTCAGTTATATAGGGGATATCGAAGTCCTGGTGGTTGTATCCTGCAACAATATCAGGGTGGTACTCGCAAATAATCTCGAAAAAGCGGTTTAACATATCGGTTTCGTCTTTGCATGGGAGGACGTCTCCGTTCATGCCGTCAGCAGGCTTTGCCAGCAGGATAAGTGTCTTATGCCCTTTATACGCAGGTTCGAAAGAGAAACTGATCATAATTATTGGAGAGACATCCGGAGAAGGCATCCCTCCGTCGAGGGGAAGACACTCGATATCAAAAGAAAGGTATTTCAGGGGAGCAATAGTCAGGTTTTCAACCCTTTTTAGCTCAGACCCGAGTATTGAAGTGTCACATGCAAACTTTTCGCAGCGGGAGTTTCCTGCAGAGCCTGCTCTTAAGTACCTGGCAGGGTCAACAGGCTTTCCTTCTGCAGAAATCCATACCATGCCTCCAAGGTCTCTGTCAATTAAAAAGCGGTTTCTGAAAAGAATATCACTCTCATAAACCTGCCAGTCACCTTCAGCTTTCAAAACATCCTGGATCTTCAGAACTTCGTCCCTTATCTCAGGAACATCCCTTGGCAGGCTGGTAGTAATCCTGAGCATTTTTGTTTTCGTTTTCTGGTACCCTACAGGCTCGAACTTTTCGATCGTTTCGACCTTTTTGACCTGCTCAAAAGTATCCTTAATAAGCCGTGCTACAGCGTGCAGGTCTCCTG
>DUIO01000028.1 GCA_013330315.1 Methanosarcina sp.
ATAAGAATATATTAATAAGTTATAAGAATATATTGATCAGTAATAAGAATATATTAATAAGTTATAAGAATATATTGATCAGTAATAAGAATATGTTAATCAGTCAGACTTTAAAGTCTGACTCCTGTTTTCTTAAACTCTTTTTCACTGAAGAAAAGGGTGTAGTCCTTAATCCCTGTAGCTTCCGAAATTTTCTCAGCCACTCTTTCGCAATCTTCGGGATTATAGGAATGGACCATTGTAAACAGGTTATACTGCCAGTCGGGATAGCGGGGTCGCTCATAACAGTGCGTAACTTCGGGAAATTCAGCCATGATATTCCCTACTGTTTCGATCTGTTCATCAGGAACATTCCAGACACACATTGCATTGGCTTTTATGCCTATGGCTCTGTGCCCAATTGAAGCCGCAAAGCGGCGGATTTTCCCGGCTTTCTGGAGGCTTTTAAGCCTGTCAACGACCTCCTGTTCACTGATTCCGAGTTCAGAAGCAAATCCTTTGAAAGGAGAATGAGTTATTGGAATTCCGTCCTGCACGAGTTTTAGCAGTTTTACATCCGTTTTATCCATAATTTCACCTGATATCAAATTTTACCTGAATCTTAAACAGATGCTTTGTAGGAAGGTCAAGAAGAGGACAGCCTGTTTTTTCCCGAATTTCGCTGAGAATCTCCTCAAGCCTGTCTTTACTTGAAGCCGAAAGCGTAAACCAGAGGTTATATTGTGCAGCACTTCTGAGATAATTATGGGAAACTTCAGGATACTCGTTAATAAGAATAGCAATTTCTTCTATGCGGGACTCGGGCACTTTCAGGGCTACAAGAGTACTTACGCCCCCCATATTTCTCATGCTGAGGACAGGGCCTACCCTTCTTACTGCCCCTTTCCTGTTGAGTTCTCGCAGCCTTTCAATTACCTCAGTTTCCGGAAGCCCGAGAATCTCGCCTAACTTTGCAAAAGGTTCGACTTCGAGGGGGACTTCCTGCTGGATAAGGTTAAGGATTCTTTTGTCGGTCTCATCAAGTTCTATTACCGGAACTTCCCTGTCAGTATGATCCATATCACAGGAAAAATCGACAGCCTCTTTCCGGAGCTGATATTCTAAATTATCAATGTCAGTCATCTGGATCACGGTCACTTTTTTCCGGGCCTGTATATGCAGTAGGGCTCTTCTTCGAGATAATCGCCTGTTGCAGCATAAGCTCTTGCCCTGCAGCCTGCGCAGACTTTTTTGTATTCACATATCCCGCACTTTCCTTTAAGCTCTTCGGAATCCCTTAATTTCCTGAAGACCTCGGAATTCTCCCAGACATCTTTGAAAGGCTGATCCCTTATATTTCCGGCAAGCGCCGGAAGATAGCCGCAGGGGTAGACCTGCCCGACACTTGATACGAAACAGAAACCTGTCCCTCCAAGGCAGCCCTTTGTCATGGCTTCGTAGCCGTGGGTTTTTACGGAGATCTCTATGCCTTCTTTTTTTGCCCGCTGGCGCATGATTCTGAAATAATGAGGAGCGCAGGTCGCTTTCAACTGGATTTCCGACTCTTTCTGCATATCATAGAACCAGTGCAGGACGCGTTCGTAGTCTGCAGGGGAAACTTCGTCGGACTCTTCTCCCCTGCCTGTGGGTACAAGGAAAAAGACGTGGTAAGCAACAGCTCCGAGCTCTTTTGCAAGCTCAAAGGTCTTCGGGATCTCTTCAAGGTTGCGCTTCGAAATCGTTGTGTTGATCTGGAAAGGAAAATCTGCTTTCCTGAGGACCTCAATGCCCGCAAGTGTCCTGTCAAAAGCCCCTGGCATGCCGCGGAACTCGTCATGTGTCTTTGTAGTCGCTCCGTCAAGGCTGATGCTGAGTCTCTGCACTCCGGCATCTCTTAATTTTTTCACAACCTCAGGGGTTAGAAGGGTTCCGTTTGTCGCAAGCACTACGCGAAGCCCGGCGTCAGTTCCGTACCTTGCAATTTCATAGACATCCTGCCTGGTGAGAGGCTCGCCTCCGCTAAGGATGAGGATGGGTTTTCCAAGCTCTACAACCTCGTCAATGAAGTGTTTGGCTTCTTCGGTTGTAAGCTCGCTTTCGGGAACCGAGGAGGTGGAAGCTCCCCTGCAGTGCACGCAGTTCAGGTTGCAGCCCGCAGTAAGTTCCCATGCAATAAGCCGCGGTGGATTTGTCATAGCAATCATAAATTAATGGTTTATATTATGGAAGTCAAGGTTAATAGATTTACAAATTAACCATAGTTAGGGATTTGCATATAATCAAAGGATGGAATATAGGTCAGAATCCATTTTACTTAAAGTTAGTACATGAAACTTGAGAGGTCATATTAATAAAGTAATATTAATATTCTGCCATTTCAAACAGTGACCTGTGAGAGGAGAATGGGGAGTAAAGCTTTGTCCGAGTGGAAAATTGAAGATTTTACCGTCAGATACTTGTAATTTCGCCGGACAGTATGAAGCCCGAAAGACTCGCATCAGCCCAATCATCCGCACCCCTGCAGAAAAACACTTCCTAGAAAGTACGGTTACTGGCAAAAATCTGAGCGCAAGCAGCAAAGTCAGCTTTGAGGTCATTGAAAGCTTGTAAAGAAAAAGACGACAAAGAAATAGGAATAAAATTACTTCAAAACAGTTTTTAGATGAAGTTTGACTCTATCTATTCTCTTTCTTTTTCTGTTTTTATGTAGATAGCCGATATATTGAATTCTCCACTTTCGTTGATTAGTTCAAAGATTACAATATTTGGAGGGTGTGGAGTTGAACAATAGTTCGCTGGCATTCTTAGAGGCTGTCTTAAAATTCAAANNGACTAAAATTTAATTTTAAGACATACTCTTAGACAATGCAGTAATAAAATTATTATGAAAGCCAGCAATGCCATTATAAGAAATATTATTAAAAAAGCAAATCAAAAATACTGCCATTATTTTATTAAGCGGGCTCAAGGATATCAACTTCATAAACTAATTTTAGCTAACTTATATAAATTTTTTGATGAAATCTTCAAATTGCCGAGAATTCAATGAAAAAAATATGAAAGATAAAAAGGAAAAAATTATTCAAAAAATTGCCATCAATCAAGAGAATAGTAATTTATATGAAAATATTCAGTATCCAGTTTCAAATATTCAGTTCCGTTAGTATACATAATTTCAGAAAACTCATCCATATTCTTATCATTGCCAAAAGGAAGCTTTATTTCTTTTCCAGGATTCATTACTGCCTCTTTCACATAAGGATATTTTTCTAGATCCGCTAAACTGAATTCCACGTATTTCTCTGGTGGGTCCTGAAGTTCATCTGCGCGAACATACATTCCTGCGCCGGGTTGATAAATCATTAAAAAGAAAATCAGACATATTGCTAAAATCACAAAAGAAATTGCAACTAAAATTTTTATTTTTGTCTTCATTATATACCCCTCAGAAAAATTGAAAAAGAATGTGCCAACTTTTTGGGCACTATAAAATATTTAAAAATGATTCCTGTTATTTTCTATTATTTGGTCACAGCTGCTACACCAATCATTTGTTATCATCATGTAAGTATAAGTCATTATGCAATACGGACTAGTAGAATATCCATGATCTGGACAACGGTAGTTATGAGAAGCCTCATGCTGTGCGATATGCCAGTCCCATCCCGAATCAAGATGATGCTTCATTAGCCATGCGTCACCTCCGTTTTCGGATACTCCCCTGTGGTCCGTCGCTTGATATGTGAAAACAGCCAACATATCCATACCCTGCTTGTTTGAGAGCCATCCACTCTCAAGCTCTGCTTCATCAAGTAGTTTGCTACAATTATTTTCACTATCAGTACTATCCCATTCTGAGTATTTGCCTACTACGAAATTTATATTGTGATCATTGAAGAATGCATCGTCGGCATTTTCAATGGTATTGGATGCGTAAGTCTGCCAATTACTTCCTAAAAAGCTTCTATACTCTTCATCTGCGACTATCCAAACATTAACTGTATTTGTTGTCGTTGTTGCTTTCGTTGAGGCCTGTTGACTAATGTTTCTTGATGTAAAATTTTCTATTACTANNTTGAGACTTTCAATTTGTACAGGTTTAATTTTTAGGTCTTCCTCGATCATTTTCCTTATTGTTTCATTTTTCTCGGCAAAGGCACAAACCTCATCGCCACTAAGCCGATTTAGTTCATCTCCTTTTTCAAACCAAGGATCTTCGATGTATTTATCTTGATTTTCTTTTGAGGTACTATCTGCTGCACTTACCGCTGGTACAAACACTGTAATCACCAGTAGCATTGCCGCAAGTAATATTCTTATTCCAAATTTCCCCATTGTCATTTTATTTCACCTCGTGATTTTGTTCCCGAGGCAAGAACAGAAAANNGATTAACATTCATTAAACCAATACTCTTTTTCATCAAAAATAACGAAATTTCAGAGCTTTAATTGACGCCAGAAATTCGATTCACTTTTAGCAAATAATCTGGAGATTATTTTCTTCACTAAATCATAAAATTAACAAAAAAGTAGCAACATACATGCCCCAACAAAAGAAAAGAATATATGATGTTAAAACAATTTAATAAGAAAGTGAGGAAAAAAATATGTAGATGCGGCGACAGGAAATGAACGACTTCGAAATTTATAAGAAGATGGATGATGACGTTCAGGCAATATACAGATCAAGACTTCTAACAGAGATACTTCTATCATTAAACGAGGGCAGCAGAAAGCTTCCTCAACTGCGTGAAATTCNNTCCATAAAAGAAAGCCGGATTGTATGTTGTTACCAGCGACGTTATCTATTATTGTATTTTCATGAGAGACTGTTAGACAAAGCCCGTATTTATTTATGAAAAACTGGTTATTTGTTAAGTTATTGGCATTTGATTTCCTGAGAGCAATTCCATAGTTTTCGTTGTTACTAGCATTGTTGTTGGCTAAAGTATTTTGATTTGATAGATTCAGGTAAAGCCCACATTTATTTCCAATGATGAGATTGTTCGTCAAATCATTGTCTTTCGAATTAATCAGATAGATTCCATGCAGAGTGTTTGCGGATAGAGTATTATTTTCAATGCTACACCCGGAAGAGGCATTTAGAACAAGGCCATCCTGAACATTTGAAATGATATTATTTTGAATAAAAGAGTTACTGACGTTGTCCAATAAGATTCCTGAGATTTGATTTTCACTGCTTTTCCCAGAAATTGTCAGGTTGGTTATTTCTACATTGTCTGATGTAACATGGATTATCGGTAGAGAAGAGACGTCAGAGTTTATAATTACATCTTCCGGATTGGAAGAAATAGAACCGATTTTTAATTGTTTATCGATTGTGAGAGTTTCCGAATAGTTTCCTTTGTAGATCAGGATTGAGTCATTTTCCTGTGCAAAGTTTATTGCTTCCTGTATAGAAATATAATCTGCTCCTCCACTGCCATCTACCGTGATTGTATCTGCAGCCCCTGTCCCGACAGTAATTAACAAAAAGATGAGCATCACAAGACAACGAAGTTTTATTTTCATACACAACCCTGGAAAATTCAAAGACAGCATTCCCTTTTCCTTGAGAACGGAGATTCAAATCTACTCTGGATTCGTTTGAACTCCATAAAATACTTTCAACATACCCNNAAACAATTCATGCTTAATTTGTGATCATTTTTTTCAGTAATAATACTTCATGTAACGAATTGCTTGATATCCTGACAGAAAGATTGTATATGTCCATAGCTATTATCGGTATTTTTTCCGACTGAAAAATACTGAGATCTTCGTATTTTACCTCCCTTTAATCCGATCTATCGCGAAAATAAGTCGGAAGCTCGGAAAGCTTACACCAGCCTTATCATCCGCACCCCGGTGGAAAAAACTCTTCTGGAAAGCACTGATCCCAAAATTACCTAATAAATCAACAGTTAGCTTTTCTGTGGGTTCAAAGGTTACACGGTTACTACTCCTATACTCATCGGAGAGTTGGAGTTATCCGTTTTATCTATGTCTATCACTACAGAACTCCAAGAATGTGGTAGTGTTCTGCAGGTGTCCACAATTTCGTCGTCTAAAATAGCCTTAAATTCATATTCTCCCTCTGCCCAATACGTATATTTTCCTTTAGACCATGGCATCGACCATCGAAGCAGTAGCCATAATGATTTAGGCTGTGCTATGTGCTCTTCGGGATCTAGTTCATACTTTTCTATGAATATGGTTTCATTATGCGAATCAAATACTTCAACAGTTACCTCATGGCTTTGGAGATCATTATTATTTATATAAAATAGAGGTTCTGGGGGTCCGACCAACAAGAATGGAAAAACAATGAAATAACTCAATAAAATTAAGATTAAAATTCCTAGAAAAATACTTATTTTTTGGTATTTTTTAATATTTATACCCCCATAATAACTTAAAATATGCCTTTTGTAATTGAGAAATATTAAAAAGGAGGATTTATCTCTCCTTTTTAATTCCATATACCATTATCTACGACGTTACTACATGAATTACACCATATGTTTGTACCACCATAAGCCCATTGATAATTCATTATACATT
>DUIO01000295.1 GCA_013330315.1 Methanosarcina sp.
ATCTCTCCAAGGTCTGAGGCATTAGCCATTCCTGCCTCGAGTTCTTCCATGATCTTCTCTTTGGTGAGGAAGATCCTTTTACCATCACCCATCCTCAGCGCGTATTCAGTAACCATTTTTATCCTCCATTGCTCAACTTAGACTGAATAAACTTGAAGATTGAATTTAGACCGTATTTTAGACGATATTCCTGGGTTCAGAGCAGCAGTTCTTTTGCCTTTGCCACGGCTTCGCTTGCGTTTTCTGCATAGCAGTCAGCACCGATCTTGTCAGCCCATGCCTGAGTTGCAGGAGCTCCGCCCACCATGACCTTTATTTTCTCTCTCAAGCCTTCTTCTTTGAGGAGCTCAATAACTTCCCTCTGCCCCGGAAGCGTGGTGGTCATAAGAGCGGAAAGTCCGATCATATTTGCATCGACTTCTTTTGCCTTCCGGACAAAATTTTTGATAGGGACATCACGGCCGATGTCGTGGACTTCAAAGCCAGCAGACTGCAGCATGGTTGAGACGATTGACTTGCCGATATCATGGACATCGCCTTCGACCGTTCCGTTTACGATAACTCCGAGCTTTTTTGTCTCGGTCCCCGCAGGTAGTTCGGCTTCAAGGACCTTTACTCCGGCAGTCATTGCGTCGGCTGCCATCATTACATGCGGCAGGAAGAGTTTTCCCCTCTCAAACAAAACTCCTACCTGGTTCATGCCGGCAGCAAGCCCTTTTTCGATTATTTCTGCAGGTTCCATAATCTGCTTTGCCTTTTCAACTGCAGCAAGTACAGCATCTTTCTTACAGGAGATTACTGCATCCGAAAGCTCCTGGATAAGTTCTTCTTTTGTTGCCATTTTTTAACCTCCAATTTTCTTCAAGGCCTCTCTCAATATTATTGAATATCGCTACTGAAGCATGATTTTAGGTTATACATATTATACATGTAAAATTATATAGCCCAGCCTGTGGTGTTTTTTCTTAGTGGTATGGCAACAGAACTTTCAGGAAGCATTGTAAAGACTAAGGAGTAAAGGAAAAAATCTGTGGTAAGGGATCAAGGAAAAGGACTTTTCAATAACATCAAAATTTTCAATATAGACAAAAAAGAATAATCAATAACAGAGGGATAAAACCAAACAGGAGCAAATCAAAATATAGGAGCAAAAAAAATCCTGAAACAAAAAATAAAAACTTGTTTTGTTCGCTTATCTGGACGTAAATTTCTGCTCGTTCAGTACACAAACTCTGGGTGTCCCGGTATCTGCCCGGAAACGAGTACAGATATTCGGAGGAATTTTTTTTCTCTCAAAAGCTTCTAATTTTTCTTTAAGCTGGCAGAAATGACTGCCTTCAAACCGGAACGTTTTAAAAAGCTCGCATGTTTCACAGAGGCAGTCTTCTTTTTTATCATTCTCAATAATCACGCCTCCTCGAGCACAGAACATTCCTCTGCCCTCCGGAAAAGCGGAACAATACCTGCAAAGACAGGCTTTCAGATGATGATATGAACCGCAGACCCCAAAATACCTTCCATATTCCTCTCTGGCACTCCGGATGATATCTTGAGCACCTTCTGAGTCTTCTGAGGGCTCTTTTGTTCTTGCAGTCCCGGAATTTTCCATTTCTTTTGCTGAGGTCTCAGAATTCAGAACACTCACTCCTGTGCAAAAAAGAATTAATTTATAAAACGTCAAAATATATTGTATATTGCTTGAGGATTTTATAAATACATTTTTACGTGTGGTATTATAAGGGCTCCGGATCTAAAAAGAAGAGAACGAGGGATACAATGGGATTCAATCAGGTGACTGAAAGTGACGAAATGATTC
This sequence comes from Methanosarcina sp., assembly GCA_013330315.1. Taxonomy (GTDB): domain Archaea; phylum Halobacteriota; class Methanosarcinia; order Methanosarcinales; family Methanosarcinaceae; genus Methanosarcina; species Methanosarcina sp8098u. Next base: position 1,817 of record DUIO01000295.1, read on the forward strand.
TTGACAAAGCACTGGAAAGGCAACAAATTCTGGAAACCGTGATAAATAATAGCCCTGTAATGGCTTTCCTCTGGACTCCGGAAGAAGACTGGCCTGCAAAGTATGTATCCGAAAACGTAACTCAGCTCGGATACAGTGCAGAGGATTTCCTTACAGGTAGGATAATGTATGCGAATATTATTCATTCTGAAGACATAGATAAAGTAAGAAAAGAACTAACCAGGTATTGTGAGATTGGAAAAGATGATTTTGTCAACAGGTACAGGCTTATCACAGGAAAAGGAGAAATCCACTGGGTGGAAGAGAAGACATTTATCCAGCGAGATGAAAGAGGAAATGTGCTAAACTTCCAGGGAATAGTCAGAGACATTACTTCAGAAATGAAAAATGAGAGAGCTCTGAGGGATGCTCTTGAGAGCCAGAAGGCCCTTATGGAAAAACAAAAAGCCCTGCTTGAGAGACAGAAAGCACTCGAGACGGTAATAAACAACAGCTCAGTGGTAGTCTTTCTCTGGAAAGCAGAAAAATACTGGCCTACACTTTATGTGTCTGACAATGTACGGCAGTTCGGATATGCTCCTGAAGACTTTATTTCAGGAAGAGTTCTTTACGGAAAAATTGTCCACCCTGAGGACCTTCTCCTTGTGGAACTTGAACTTGAAGAGAACTGTGAAGAGGGCGGAAAAGAGTTTAGTCGTCAATACCGCATCCTGACGCAAACAGGCGAGGTACGCTGGGTGGATCAAAAAACCTTTATCGAGCGAAACCCGGAAGGACAAGTAACCAACTTCCAGGGGATCATTGAAGATATAACCGACAAGCTCAAAACCTGAAAAATAATTAACCTCCAAAGAATTAACCGCTAAAGAGTTATATCAAACATATTTATTTTTATTATTTTATTACTACGGGAGCACAAAGGGTCATGAATACCCGGTCTTTTAGGTAGGGGATGAAGTGACCCCTCTCCTCTTTTTGTTTACGATTTAAATCTCTAATCCATAGCTCCCTTTTATGGAGGTAGTAAATCGGATCGGGAACCGAGGTAAAAATTTCAATCACTTATGTTCATGAAACCTTGTTAAAGAATACTTAATTATCTGTCTCCGAGTAACCGGGCGACCCGAAGCATACTCCATCTTTATTATTGGGGGGCCGCCCGCAGTTTGATTTTTCATTAAAGAAAAAAAATTTTGTTAGTGAGCTTGAAATCTGATAAATATGTATAAAGTGTTAAGATACTGTTATGAAATAGAATAATTTATTCTCTGTAAGATGGGAGACATTTCTGGATACCAAAAAAGTTTACTTGAATAAAGACAAATTGTAAGAAAAATAACTACTCAAAAGAACGATATGTATAAGATAGAAGAAAATATATTTATAAATAATAATATATGTATTATAAAATATTTGAATGTATACTATGAAGGTTCATTAATTATACCGTATCCTTATACTGCGTAATACTGTATAATACCGTATAATAATGTATAATACCGTAAATTATATTGTAAACTCGATAATCTCAATATATCTCAATCCTAAATTAATGCATACCGGCAATGGCTATTTAATGGTCATACTTTAAGATATATTAAGCTAGAATATAATTTAAAAATACAGCCAGAAAAAGCTGTGTCCATTTCAGGTGCATAACATGGAAGACTCTTTACTCGACCTTATTTTCCTATCCGAAAAAAGAAAGAATATACTTCTTCTTCTGCTTGAGGGTCCAAAAGACATCAATACAATTAAAAAAGCTCTTAAAGCAAGTGCGACGTCAGTTCAGCCCCAAATAAAAATGCTGAAAGAAAAACACCTTGTAATTCAGGATAAGGATGTCTACAGGCTCAGCGAGATAGGGAAAATTATAGCCGAAAAAATGAAACCTCTACTGGATACTCTTTTCGTACTTGAAGAAGTTGTTGATTATTGGGCTGATAGGGATGTGAGTAGAATCCCGCAATTTTTACTCCGCCGCATAGGTGAGATTGGACATTTCATTACAGTTGAGCCTCAAATAGAACATATGTTTGAGATGATTCCCGAATATGTTAAAAATGCCGAAAAGGCTAAAAAATTCGAGACTCTTATTTCTTATTTCCACCCGTTATTTCCCTCATTTTATCTCGGACTTGCAAAAAAAGGCGCATCGGTATCTTTAATCCTTCCTGAATCGATTCTGAAAAGATGGGTTGAAGAAGATTACAGGGAATATACAAGGGAATTTCTTAAAATGGAGAATACCAGAGTTATGGTCTGCAAAGAATGTGAAAAGACTTTTACTGTTGTGGCTGCAGATAATTTCATGGCAATGTCTCTCTTCCCAAAGGAAGGTACTTTTGACCGAAAATTTGTAATTAGCTTTGAACCTGGTGCTCTTGCCTGGGCTAAAGAACTTTATAATTGTTACGAGCAGAACTCGAAGCAAATAGAAAATATTGAAAGTTACGTAAGTAAGTAAAAAGATGAACTTAAAGTATTTGGGAAAAAGAATTAAAGTATTTAAGAGCTTCCGGTAGAACTCTATAGCCTTAAATAACTAGCCTTAAATAACTAGCCTTAA
>DUIO01000053.1 GCA_013330315.1 Methanosarcina sp.
TTCTGGCCTTCGAAATGGCATGGATAGTATTCGCAGGTCTTCCTGCCTCCTATACCTTCTTCACTGGCTTTTTCTATTACGTGCTGCAGTTCGTTCTTTGCCTGCTCTCTGCCCCATTCAGTTATAATGTCCCCGATTGCGGCAATGAGCCTATCATTTTCTTTTTCGGTCCTTACAGCAACTCTTATGTAATCTTTTCCAAGCCCTTGGAAAGAGACACAGTCACGGATAAGGACGCCACGGGACGCAAGGCGTGCAGCCAGTTCACTTGAATTAAGCATGAACTTGCTTATATCTACAAAGATAAAGTTAACGTTCACTTCCCCTGTTTCAAAGCCTCTGATCCTGTCAAGTTTGGCTTTGAGGGTCTCTCCTTCTTTAAGGATCATTTCTCTTGCTTCTTTCAGGTAAGGACTGTCGATTCCACCCTTAATGTTAAGAAGTGCGATTCCGGTATTGTTTGCAATAGCTCCGAGGTTCCAGGACAGCCTTGCTGTGTTCAAGACATCAGCCATAGCTGAGGAAGCTATCCCGAAGCCCATTCTGATGCCGGGGATCGCAAAATCCTTTGTAAGGGAACGCATAACAAAGACGTAGTCGTTACTGGCAGGAAGGTCTGCAACACTCTGCGAAGGATCTGAAAGTTCTATGAAAGCTTCGTCTACGTAAAGGAGGGTTTTATGCTCCCTGCATCGGTCTGCAAGGGCTTTGAGTTCTTCCCTGCTGCGCAGTTTTCCTGTTGGGTTGTTCGGGTTACAGATAAAAAGGATTTTTGCATCGTCCAGCATCTCATCAGAGAGTGCATTTACCTCTTCCTGCGAAGGATAAACAGCTTCTGCTCCCATAATCCGGCACTGCATTTCGTATTCTCCGAAAGTGGGCCAGGGTAAAAGAACCTTATCTCCTTTTTCTATCACGGATTCGACTATAAGCCGGACTATTTCAGTTGAACCGTTGCCCGGGATAATGCTCTGCGGTGTTACTCCGAGTCCTACGAATCTTGCAGCAGCTTCCCTGAACTCCACATATCTGTTGTCAGGGTATTCCAGGAGCTTCTCATAGCTCTTCCTGATAATCTCGTCAAAGTTTAGCCCGCTTCCCGGATATTCAAAAGGACTCCCAAGCGGATTAAAGTTTGCACTGAAGTCGAGGATTTCGTTTTCGGGGATCCCGTACGTCTCCGAAGTTTCCTGGATTAGCCCTCCATGTCTGCAGGGCTTCAGGGCCAGCAGATGCTCCCTTAAAGGTACACTTCTTTGCTCTGACACGTTGATCGCAAATATTTAGCGTGAATCATGTATATTAAGTTGTTTATTATATTAGCCCGTACAAACTTGCCTTTATTTGCTTTACGATTGTTTGATTGCGAAAACTTCTCTTTCTGGAATCCAGTCTACTTTATTTTACAAAATAATTATATTTATTCTGTATTTTATCCTCTTCTAAGATCGTTTTTTCTATCTCTATGTGTATCTATATTTTTTAGTCTGTAAAACGTAAATAACGAAAAAGTAAAATAGCTTGCTTTTGACTACCATCCAGAAATGCTGAAAAATAGTAGAAAAATCCCTTACAATTACACAAATAAAAGCTATTTACAAGAATTTATATCCTGTTTGTGAAATGTATAGAGTGATTTTATCCTGATAAACGGCTGTGTATTCAGCAAATTACATCTTCAGCAAAGTTTTTTGATTCGATATACAGGTGTATTAAAAAATGACAGTAAACAGGCCAAGAGGGACCCGGGATTTTTTACCCGCAGATACCACCCGGAGAAGGTACGTGGAAAGTGTTATGCGAAATGTTGCCCGCAACTGGGGCTACAGTGAAATCATTACGCCCACGTTTGAACATCTGGACCTTTTTACCCTTAAGTCCGGAGAAGGCATTGTAGGAGAACTCTATAACTTCACGGACAAAGGGGGCAGGGAGATGACCCTCAGGCCGGAACTTACAGCTCCTGTCATGCGGTTGTATGTGAATGAGCTCCAGCCTTTTCCAAAGCCTCTTAAATTGTTCTATTTCGAAAACTGCTTCCGCTACGAGCGTCCCCAGAAAGGTCGTTTCAGGGAATTCTGGCAGTTCGGAGTCGAGCTTATCGGTAGTGGAAAATCCGACTCTGATGCCGAGGTTATTGCCCTTGCAGATGCCCTGCTGAAAGCTGCGGGTATAAAAGGGGATATGAAAATCGGAAACCTTGCAGTGATCCGTACGCTTCTGAAAGGGCTCGAGCCTGAGATCGTAAGCAAGGTCATGAGGCTTGTGGACAAGAAAGAGTATGCTGGTCTTGAAGCCCTGCTTGAAGAGATAGGGGCAGAAGAACAGTTGAAGTCCGACCTTTTCCGCCTGATAAACCTTGAAGGAAGGTATATCCTCCCTGAGGTGAAAGAAATAGTCGGAAATATCCCTGAGCTCATAAGCTTTGAAAAGACGCTCAAGCTTCTTGATGCATACGGGGTTAATTACTCTCTTGACTTCGGAATCGCTCGCGGGCTTGACTATTATACAGGAATGGTCTTTGAGGTCTATGCAGAAGGTCTTGGCGCCCAGAAACAGGTCTGCGGAGGTGGCTCTTACCAGCTTATCCAGCTCTTCGGGGGCGGAGATGTACCTTCAACAGGTTTTGGGATCGGTTTCGACAGAATTATGGAGATCTGCCCTCTNNACCTATGCAAATACTATCAATGCCGATTACGTAGTAATTCTCGGGGAAAAAGAACTTGAAGCAGGAAAGCTAACTCTCAGGGATATGGTTTCCGGAGAACAGGAGTTACTTACGCTGGAAGAGATCATAAGAAAGGTCATGGGACAATAATAAAACCCCATCTTTTCTGTCCTCTTTCTTATTTTTCTCTTTTTTTCTTCTCTTTCTCCCCTTTCTCTTTTTCTCCTCTANNTTTCTTCTTTCCTTCTCGTTTTCTCCTTTTCTTTTTTTACTTTCATATTATTCATTTTTTTATTGCTGTTTTACTATTTCATTCCTTATTTTTAATCCATTTTATTATCTTATCTCTCCATATTACTGTTTTTTATAGTTTTTTATGTTATGCTATGGCATCATCTATTTTTATTTACAAATGTTCTCATATATCTAAAAAGTAATCTATATATAGTCAGACAGCCTAATTTTTGTTGCTAAAAGTCCTTAAATTTCTTTAATCTATTTTGGGGGTAAATCTACGGCTGGGAAGGCACAGGTTTTAGCCTGTCAAATCGAAACTGATGAATCTGCAGTATGTGGGCTTCCTTTCAGGCTTACAGTCACAGGCACCCTTTTTTCCATGCTTATTCTTATCTCTTCAGTTGCCCTTTCCGGCTTCCTTGAGGGGGTAAAAGAACAGGAAATTCTGGATGAGGTTTCGAAATTAACTGACGCTGCCGAACAGCTCTCCATACGAGGAGAAGGAAGTGAAATTAGTCTTGAGATAGACGTGCCACAGGGTGCATCTGTAAGTTTCGGGGCACTGCCCGGCAGGGAAAAGCACTGGCCTGAGGATGCGGATAATTATTGCATCACAGTTGGAGGGAAATCGAAGTTTTATCCTGCAGCTGCTTCCTTTTCGAACCCTGAGGTTAACGGCTCCGTATCTCTTGGTCCCGGAAAGCACAGGCTGCTTCTTAAAACAAAGATCGACCAGGGATCGGGAATACTTTTTGTCNNAAAGCCGGACTGGCTCTTGCCAGCATAGTTTTCTTTGCGGCCGTCTTTCAACTGACTTCAGGGTTTAAAGAACTTGAAGCGCAGGAACAGCTGGATCTCCTTGCCAGAGACTTCAAAGTTGCAGTAGATAAAGCCGGAGCGAGGAATCTTCCGGGGGAAAAACAGGAAATCTCTTATCGATTTGATGAAAACGAAGTCTTTCTTACCTCTCCATTCAGGGGGAATGTAGAGGTTTATGTGTCAGGCGAGTATGTCCATTTAAAGGCTGAAGCAGGCGGGAAAAATTTCAGTGCTGTAAGGCCTTTTGCTTTTAAAGTACTGCCTTTCAACGAATCGGAACTCAGAGGAAGATTGCATTCGAAATTCGGAAATGATGGGTGTGAGAACTCTCCTCTTAAAGCTAACTTTCAGGAAGTTACTATTTTCCTCCAAACTGCGGGGACTGAAGAAGTGATTTTACACACAGATAAACCAATCTCAATAAAAAAAGAACTTGTTTATTTAAAACGAAGTGAGGGGGTTTCTGCCTTTGAGTATATCCTCATTTATCAATAACAGACTGACAACTATAAAGGGCTTTGTGAAAAAGCCCGAAGCTTCGATTTTGAAGAATGAAAAAGGAGTCCTTGAACCTCATTCTGACCTTGTAGCAATTGCTCTTGCTGTTATAGGTTTTGTAGTACTTGCAGCCCTTCTTTCAAGAGCGTACATGGGATACGAAGACCGTTCCTTTGCCCTTGAGAACTATGAAAGTGCTTCCTTCCTTGCAGGCTCCGTAGCAGAAGACTCTATCCTGAAAGCTGAAAATCCGGGAATGCTTTCCGCATCAATCCTTGATCGGCTTTCAGGTCCGCAGGGATATGATGAGAGAAAAGAATTCTTTGAGCCGTTCTCAGGTAATTATCCATTTGTAGTAGAAGTTCGGACTGAAGACGGACGGTGGCAGTGGCTTATTGAACCTGAAATTATCGAACCCGGCTATCTTATGGGAAAGCAGGAGAAAGTTGCCGCTTCAGTACCTGTAGTAATCGAGTTAAACTCAGCAGAATCAGTTCCTGGAACCCTTACTGTGATACTTTATAAGACACCCTGGGGATGATGCCGGACCAGGCTGAAATAAAGGCTGAAATA
>DUIO01000260.1 GCA_013330315.1 Methanosarcina sp.
GCACAAGGATTGCATGTACGAGAAAAACCACTCCCGGGATAAGAAAATTTGAAAAGCTCGCTGTTGCTGCCGGAGGGGGGGACACTCACAGATTTAATCTCTCGGATGCGGTCATGATTAAAGATAACCACATTAAACTCATGGGTATAGAAGCTGCAATCAAAGCCGCCCAAAAAACCAGTAGCTTTACGCAGAAAATCGAGGTCGAAGTAGAATCTGCAGAAGATGCGGCCCTGGCTGCTGAATTAGGAGTGGATATTATAATGCTTGACAATATGCAGCCAGAGGCGATTAAAGAAACTCTTTCCATACTTGAAGAAAAAGGACTCCGAAGATCAGTTATTGTAGAAGCCTCTGGAGGAATCTCCCCCTCAAATCTTGAAGGTTATGCAAAAACAGGAGTAGATGTAATATCTATGGGTTCTATTATCCATAAATCAAGATGGATAGATTTCAGCCTGGAGATAATCAGCTCCAAAGACTGAAAAAACAACTGGAAAATAACTGAAAAAACAACTGAAAAAACAACTGAGAAATAGAACTTCGAATATGAAAAAGCAAAAAAAATAGAATGTGGAAGAAAAAATACAAACGGAAAAAGCTTTTTTCCAGATAGAATGAATGTAATTTGTATACGAAAATTCGGGTTTTTCTTTCTAACCTTTATCTTTTTATTATTTTTTAGATTTCTGATTCGTATCTGATGCGAATTATTTTATGGTTAATTATTTTTTTATAGATTTCTTTACCAATTTTTTCTTGACGGTTAACGTATTTCTGGACTCAGTCTTAACTTAACTATGTTTGGANNAGTTATGGCCATTTTGTTAATTACTAACGGGGAATTTTATTACTTACTACCAGTTGAAAGAAGAATACTAATAAATCATACCAATTTTAAGAAAAATTATTGGCATATAATAATTAATAGAAAAATTTAGTTAACTTTATGTAATACATTTCCTTTAATAAACTAGAGGGAAGTAACATGAAAACTGCCTATAGTATTAAATGTAAAAAAATTATTTTTACAGGAATACTTATCCTTACCCTGATTGCAAGCTCAGGATGTACTGGCGAGTCCAGTCCTGCTGAAAATATGGGAGGTGCAGTTCCGGCGGAAGTTGCTGGCAGTGCTGGCACCGCTGAATTAACAGAGTCTACCGGAGTCACAGTCACAGATGGATTCGGCAGAACTGTCTCCATACCAGAAGATGTGAAAAGCGTTGTATGCTCAGGGGCAGGTTCCCTGCGTTATCTTGCATATCTTCAGGCTCAGGACCTCGTGGTAGGGGTTGACAGCCTGGAAAAGCAGGAAGCAAAAATTGAGGGTAGGCCTTATGTCCTTGCAAACCCGCAGCTTAAAAATTATCCTTTGATAGGAGAAGCCAGAGGTAAAGATGATCCAGAAAAGATTATTAATGTCAATCCCCAGGTTGTCCTGAAAGCTGGTACAACTGGCCAGTCCTCTTCAGCAAATGCTGCTGAAGCCGACAATCTGCAGGAAAAAACCGGAGTTCCGGTCATTTCATTCCCTTACGGGTCCTTAAGGAATGAAGAGCAGAAAGCTGAAATGTATAGCTCGCTTCGTTTGATGGGCGAGGTAACTGGCAAGCAGCAAAGGGCAGAAGAAGTGATTGATTATATCGAAGCTACAATGGAAGATCTCGAAAAAAGAACCGCAGATATCCCGGAGTCTGAAAAAAAGACCGTTTATGTAGGAGGGGTAAGCATTGCGGGAGCTCACGGGATAATCTCTACGGAACCGGCTTATCCTCCTTTTCTCTGGGTGAACGCAAATAATGTTGCAGCCGGTATGGGAACAGAGCACGCCGACATTGCCAAAGAGGCACTTGTTGACTGGGACCCCGAATATATCTTTATAGATATCGGCACACTTCAACTTGGAAATGAAGGGGCTATAAGAGAACTGNNTAAAGAGCTTTCGGCTGTTGAGAATGGCAAAGTCTACGGAGTGATCCCTTACAACTTCTACAGCACGAACTATGAGTCAGTGCTCGCAAACGCTTACTTTGTGGGGAAAGTACTCTATCCGGACAGGTTCGAGGATATAGACCCTGAAGTCAAAGCCGACGAGATATACACATTCTTCCTCGGTAGACCCGTATTCTCAGACCTGAACGGACAGTATAATAATACTGGCTTTAAGCAGATTTCGATCTGATACGGAGGGTATAAATAAGTGCATTTCGCCGACGGAGCAGTTCCTCAAGATTATCTCGTATACGTGCGAAGAAAATACTTCTGGATTATGGGGGGGCTTCTGCTCCTATTTTTTCTGCTCATTTACTCAATTTCGGTAGGAGCAGTAACAATACCTCCTCATGAGGTGTTAAAAACCCTGATGGGCCAGAGCATCTCTGTAAAATGGGACTCTATCATCTGGAATATCCGCCTCCCTCAGGCTCTTGCTGCAATAGTGGCAGGTGCCGGGCTTTCAGTTGCAGGCGTGGTTATGCAGTCAATCCTGCGTAACCCGCTCGGTTCTCCGTTTACCCTTGGAATCTCGAACGCTGGAGCCTTCGGAGCTGCGGTTTCCGTGATAATCCTGGGGACAGGAAGGATGCAGTCTACAGTCGCAAATGCCGTCGTTATTAACAATCCTTACCTGACCACGATAGTAGCCTTTATCTTCTGCCTCCTCGCTACCGGGATAATCCTGCTCATTTCCAGAATAAGAGCATCTTCACCTGAAGTGATGGTGCTTGCAGGTGTTGCTCTTTCTTCCCTCTTTACCGCAGGAACGATGTTTTTGCAGTACTTTGCCGATGATACTCAGCTTGCTGCAGTTGTTTTCTGGACCTTTGGCGATGTAGGGAGAGCAAACTGGCTTGAGCTTAAAATTATGACAGGTGTTGTGCTTTTTGCAACCCTATTCTTCATGATCAACCGCTGGGACTACAATGCCATAGATGCAGGAGACGAGACAGCAAAAGGACTCGGCGTCAATGTAGAAAGGGTCAGGACGGTAGGCATGATAATTGCAGCTCTGGTCTCAGCTGTTATTGTTTCATTTCTTGGAGTAATCGGGTTTGTAGGCCTGATCTGCCCGCACATGGTCAGGAGGATTATAGGGGACGACCAGAGGTACCTGATACCTGGCTCTACTCTGCTTGGAGGAATTCTCCTTCTGGTATCCGACACGGCAGCCAGGGTCATAGTATCGCCATATGTGCTCCCGGTATCCATTCTTACCGCTTTCATGGGAGCACCCACATTTATTTACTTACTTCTAAAGGGGTATAGACGATGATTCTATCTGTAGAAGAACTCCAATTTTTGTATCGGAACCGCAAGATTCTGCATGAGGTTGCCTTTTCAATCGAGGAAGGAGAAGTTGTAGCAATTCTGGGCCCCAATGGGGTTGGCAAGACTACCCTGCTAAAATGCCTTAACAGGATTCTGCACCCGAAAGGAGGAGCAGTCCACATAGATGGAGAAAATCTGTTCGATTTAGGGACTTTAGAGATTGCACGCCTGATAGGCTATGTCCCTCAACGTGTGGAAACAGGAAGGTTGACAGCCTTTGATGCAGTCCTGCTCGGACGGAGGCCCCATATAAGGTGGGATGTCACAGAAAAGGACCTCAAGATTGTTGATTCGGTCTTCAGGCTGCTCTCGATGGAAAACCTGCGCCTGTCATATATAGATGAGATGAGTGGAGGCGAACTCCAGAAGGTAGCAATAGCGCGCTCTCTTGTCCAAGAGCCAAAAGTCCTCCTCCTTGACGAGCCTACAAGCAGCCTTGACCTGAAAAACCAGGTAGAGATCCTTGCCACTATCAGGCAGATAGTCCTTGAGCACAGGATTGCAGCTGTAATGACAATGCACGACCTCAANNTCGGGTATGAGGTGCGTGGTTCCGGGGAGCCCTGCATGGGATTGTACACATAACCAGATGGAAAAAGCGAGACCGGTATAAAGAAAGTATGGTTTATAAGAAAATAAGGTTTTACAGAAAATTCACTGGCATTTTTTCCAATCAAAATTTTTTTCTATCCATCAGAATTGTGATTTTATAGCTGGTCCCAAAATCTATTTTTTATTATTAGTCAGCCAGGATTTCTTAAGACTTTTTTCACGATCAAAAGTTCATTTAACTACTCAAAAGATGAAATTCAAAAAGCAAATTTTGAGTTTTGGAATTGGCTTAAGGACAAAAGTTTCAGGTTTCGGAGGTGTATTTAAAAAACTCAGAGAATAGAAGTGCTGTCAATGATCATGGTATTAACGCTAATGGTTTATTCTGTAGCAGAATGGAAGCTAAGGAAAAGATTAAAAGAAACAGGGCAAACAATAATAGATTAAGTCAAAAAACAGACTCAAAAACCTACATTGAAATGGATTTTTACCCTGATGAGAGATACAGAAGTAAAAATAGAGGCAGAATCAAAAGTGGTAACTCAAGTTGCAAAATATTAATGAAACGAAGGAAAAGATAATTAGGTTGATTGGGAAAAATTGTGAAAAATACTACTTTTGAGGAAGAGATTTGCGGAAAGTAGGTTATACAATCAAAACTAATTTAATCCTTCAAGGAGACTGCAAGTCGTGAACAATAGCACATCAAAAAGGTCACCACTTCTATTTGGCTTTATGACAACACTGGAAGGAGCATATTTCCCGGTAGTCGTTCAGCCTTCCAACTGTACGACGGGGCTATCGGCTATGGGCTTATTGCTATCACGGCTGTGATAGTGGTGTTCTTATGGGGACCAAAGACATTAACTCGATTTAGACATGCTCGCAAAGCGGTGTGAGCAGGGTGACGGCTCCCGCGACTGAAGTCACAGGCATCTATGGTTTCTCAACCAACGTCATGCCTCCCAGGGCGATTGTTTCATGGCTTCGATGCTCGCCGTTCCAGATTTTACATATAGGACTTCCCTGTACAACCTCATATGGGTACGGGCTGTATCCCTCCAATAAATTGAATGGGATTAGCCCTGCTTTTATCCTAAAATCTGTCGATCATGCAGGCATCATCCGACAAGCTCGTCAAAGTCCTAAATAATTTAAGAAAAGATATATTATAACAGATAACAGCACTCAAGCTTCACAGCAATCACTAAAGCCGAATCTGACGCTCAAGCGCTCTGGAATGCTTCGGTCAGCACATGGAATATAGAGGGACAGTTAAGTCTGACCCACCAGGAAGGTGGACAGGTTATCTTCGAGGAGGGGCTAAAAATTAGAAAATCAATCGTATCAGAAATGGTGACGCCCGATGGCTTCTTTGCAGGACCAAACGGAGAATACNNCTTCAGTTGAGATAATAACTGCAAATTTTAGAATAATTCTCCAAAAACGATAGCAGTAAAAATGTTATTTTTCGAAGATATCTGCGGAAAGGCAGTAGAATGAATGCAGGCGGTAAACTCACAAATCAATTATACTTTCGAGCACCATATCTAGCGCGTTACCAGATTTACAAAAATGATGAATAATCTAATTGAGAAGGAAAGAATAAAAATAGCAATTTTTTTAAAAAAAATAGTCTGAGGTACGGTTTGCAGACTAGGCAAAACCGACCGTAAAAGACTTCCAGATTTATCTGGTAATCATCATTTCTG
>DUIO01000307.1 GCA_013330315.1 Methanosarcina sp.
GCAGAAACGCTTGAAAAACTTCTCCATCATGATACGATATATCCGTATGGAGCAAAGATTCTGGAAGCAGGCTGCGGAATAGGTGCCCAGACCGTAATTCTGGCAAAAAACAATCCAAATGCAAAAATCACTTCGATAGACATTTCCTCCGAATCACTTGAAAAAGCCAGGAAAAATATAGAGGAAAAAGGGATCAAAAACGTTAAGTTCCTTCAAGCAGATATCTTTTCCCTCCCTTTTAAGGAAAATAGCTTTGACCATATTTTTGTCTGTTTTGTTCTTGAACATTTAAAGAATCCGGGAGAGTCCCTGGAAAATATTAAAAAAGTCCTCAAACCGGGAGGTACGGTTACCGTAATTGAAGGCGACCATGGGTCCTGCTACTTTTATCCGGAAGGAGAAAAGGCTCTTGAAGCCTGGCACTGCTTGATCCGGGTTCAGGCATACATAAAAGGAAATTCCTTAATAGGACGTCAGATTTATCCCCTTTTGCAAGAAGCAGGGTTCAGGAAAGTAAAAGTAGATCCGAGAATGGTTTATGTAGATTCTAGCAAACCTGAACTTGTAGATGGCTTTATCCTGAAAACTATTATCCCTATGGTAGAGGGCGTAAAAGAACAGGCTCTGGAAATGGAATTAATGGATAAGGAAACCTGGGAAAAAGGAATAAGCGAGCTCCAGAAGACTGCAAAACCCGGAGGGACTTTCTGCTATACCTTCTTTAAAGGCTGGGGAACAAAATGATAGATAAAGCTTCAGAGAATTTAGAGAATAAACGGAATGAAGGAGCTTTAATAGTGGCTCAGCCTAATTACGGTAGTAAGGTCCCAGGATAAGGAAGCTGTAATAACGAAGAGCTTTAGAAAAAGAAAATAAGACGTTAAAAAGAATCAATTGGTCTGGAATTCTTTTTATAATATTCAAAAAGTTCTTCTCCCCACTTTAGGGCTCCTGGCTCAAAGCTCACGACATAATGACGGTCAATTCTGCCATGTTTGTCAAGCAGGGAAAGTGCAAATATTTTATCCGTAACTATCAGCATCATTGGCTTTTTTTCCACGTCAGACACGAAAAAATGTGAGTTTTCACAGTCCAGAAAATGCTGAACTTCTTTCTTATATTCAGTAAGGTCCAGCTTGAGAACGGAGATATCGCTAAAAACAGTGTCTGATTTCTGTAGGCACTCTTCTCTTATACTCTCAAAAACCGATTCGGTCATAATAATGGCAGTATCAATTTCCTTTTGAATAAATTCGAGACAGACCAGATGGTAAGCTGGATGGATAGCTGAAACAAACACCATAATGCGGGAAGAATCCAGCATGCATTTTACGATGTCCTCCTGGACTTTAAATATATGAGAAAGATCGGGCTTAAGGACCTTACACTGCCCCAGTTCTCCGATTCTGGTAAGAAGATGGAAAGGAATTGAACTCAAATCATGTTCTGACCAGAAATCTCTATTTTCCTCATAAATTTTCAGGGTATTTAGCAAAAACTGTACATTTGTAGCTATTACTGTCCCCATTTCAGAAAGGGAATATACTCCGTCCGTCTGGATAACCAGGCCCAGATCAACCAGCTTTTTAATCTGGGGAATCATTGATTTCCAGGGAAAATCAAAAGCATTTTTGATCTCATCACTGCTTTTAGGCCCCTCTTCTTTCAACAGCAAAAGAAGGTTCTTTCTTTTTTCAGAAAGAAATATTGCATCAAGCAACGAAGAACTGGTACCAGACATTTGGCTCATGGATTTATCTCGCTTAGAATTTATTTTAGAATCTATTTAACAAAAATTATAAATTAGCCGGAAAGTTCTGAGGATACTCAAATAAATCCTGCTTATATGAAGCTCATAAAAAAATTGAAAGATCCCAATTGATGTTGCTATTCCAAAGCCGTTGGAATATTCCAATTGAAGAGTAAAAATCTTCATCGTTTTGGCTATATATGAATAAGAGTTATATAAACTCGATAGATAGAACCACCATTCTACTGTCGTTTCGATTGGGTGAAATACTAAGATGTGGTAGATACGCTGTGGTTTTCTTCAAGAGCTTCGGAAGTGATAATACTTTTGATGGAAAGCCTGAAACATCAACGTATTACTAGAAGCTCTGAGGAAAAAACTACAGCAAAACTACAGCTGATGGATTCTATTTCTGAAAAAGACTTGCACCTATAGAAAGAGATAATTTTTGAAAAAAATGTCCTGACCACAAAATATGTTAGGATTACAAAACCTGTTCTGATTACAAAACTTATTAGGATTACAAAACCTGTTCTCCTGTACGATTAGTTATAGCCCTGAACTCCTTGAGCAAAAGCAGGAAAAGACAAATTTAAAGATAAGACAGAAATTCAGCTAAAGGTTTCGACCTTTCTTTATAATAGATGAAAAGTTCTTCTCCCCATTTTAAAGCCTGAGGGTCAGAGCTAATAAGGAACTGAGATGTTAATCTTCCTTTTTTGTCCGGGAGGGCTAACAAAAAGAGTTTATCGGTAACGATCATTGACATGGGTTTCAAAGCAACATCATAAATAAGAAAGTCAGAAGCTTTACTGCTCAGTATATGCTTTATTTTTTGCCTGTATTCAATAATGACTCTATTAAGAATAGAACTGCTGGTTTTTATAAGTGGAAGCTCGGAATTGAATTCTGTTTGAAGAACATCAAAAATCGTTTTCGTAATAATCGAGGTAGCTTCGATACCTTTTTCCATGCATTCGAAATAAAGAAAAGGAGAGGAAGGATGAAATACCGAAACAAAAGACATGATACGGTTTGAATTTGCAAGATTTTCCGTAATCTCTTCCGGAATCCGGAAAACATTTGAAAGGTCCCTTTCCAGAATACTAACATGCCCAAGCTCTCTTATCCTGATAAGGAGATGAGGTGGAATAGAGCTTGTGTCATGTTCGTACCAGAAATCTAAGTTTTCCTCGTATATGGAAAGCGTATTCAGGAAGAACTGCATATTAGTAACAATCGTTGAACCCATATCCGAAAGAGTATACATTCCCTCTTCTTCAAAAACCAGTCCCCAGTCGATTAATTTCTTCAATTGGGGAGTAATCGATTTCCAGGGAAAATCAAAAGCGTTTTTGATCTCGTCACTGCTTTTAGGCCCCTCTTCTTTCAACAGCAAAAGGAGGTTCTTTCGTTTCTCAGAAAGGAAAATAGTGTCCAGAAGTGAGAGTTTGGTTTCTATTTTGGCATTTCCTTTTGATTTCATCTCATTTCAATATTACCTGAACAGATTATATAAATTCACTGGAAAAATCTTCTTTTTTTGTAACTATTCTAGAAGTAATCCATTGTCTTTTACTTTTTCTTCAGAAAATAAAGGAATAAAGCGAAGATTTGTAAATGAGCACCTTTTGAGAATTCAGCTCATAATAGCTAATTGTTTTTGCTTATTCTACAGGCATTTGCCTGACAAACCGGCCAGGACATTTCTGTACTGAAAAGAAAAGAAGTTACCGTTTTGGCTATATGAAACATAAAACAAAATGTAAGATGGTATTCCCAAAAAGGAGTTTGCTTTAAAGATATGAAAACCTGGAGGTTTTANNAACCCTTTACTACGGAAAGACCCTTACCTATACCTTTAAAGAGCCTGGAACCTATGTTTTTACCCTCAAAGACAACCCCGGAATAAAAGGAACGGTAAAGGTATATGCTCCTGATCAGAAGAAAAAAGGTTCCGAAAAAATCACCGGAGACGTTATTGTAAAGACTCCACAGGTCACAGAAGAAACATCATCTTTGAACTCAGAAAAAAGTAACAAAAGTATAAATAATGAGAGAAAAGTCCAGAATGAAGAAAAGATATTGATATACTCAACAAATTTTTCTCCTGAAAGTATGGAAATAAAAAAAGGAGATACAGTTACCTGGGTTAATCTCAAAAGACCAAAGGGACCTTCAGTACTCATAAGTGACGACGGTCTCTGGAAGGATACAACCCTGTATTATGGAAAAGCTTTTTCATACACTTTTGAAAAAACCGGAGCCTATACATTCAATCTGGGAGGGATACCGGAAGCGAGATCGACCGTCATAGTAACGTAAAAAGATAGTAGGGTAAGAACAATTCTTTAATATTCTCTGGAAGCAAAAATTAACCTTATAACAAGAAAAGTGAAAATTAACCTTATAACCAATAAAGCCAAAAAAGACAGAAGTTTATGTTACAACACAAAGCCATAAAAACAAATCTGGAGAAATAAATCCGCGAAAAACAAATTCAAAAACATCCGAATTTTAAAGAGATTTACTACCCGATAAAACTGCTAAAGCCAATTGGATACAGCTCAGAATAAAATTAAATGTTATAGGAGCGAGTTATTGATATATGGACGCTCAGCGCCTCTCCCTCCATGCTCAAAAAAGATGTATGAGCCAATGTACCAGAAATCACCAATGACTTACTCCTATAATCAATTACTTACCATTAGGATTGTCTGCTTTAGCTGAGAAATCCTTACTTGAAAGGGATCTCGAGGCTTTTCGTAGTTATAAAACGAGTATTTTGGGAAAGAGAGATTACTTTCCAAATAATTTTGTTACTTCTTTTAACATTTCCCTGATAGGAGTTTTCTGCGGGCATTTTTCTTCGCACTGTCCACATTCAATACAATTTAATGCCTTACCTTCCAGACCATCGTACAGATCTTTTTCCTCTTCCGCATTATCAAACATTTCGGCATTATTCAGGTACTTAAAATTCTCAGGGATATTCACCCCTGACGGGCAGGGCATGCAGTACTGGCAGCCTGTACAGTTAACCCGGGTTTTTGATCTGTATATATCCTTTACACGCGAAATGATTTTTCGTTCTTCTTCGGAAAGGGAGTCAGGAAAACCTTCGGATGCAAGTTTTATATTATCCTCTACGTGTTTTATATCTGACATCCCGCTAAGGACTATACTTATTTCAGGATAGTCCCATAGATATCGCAGGCTCCACTCAACAGGGCTCCTCTGTGTACTGGCAGAATTCCAGATCTCCTGAACTTCAGAAGGAACCCTTGAGACAAGATAGCCTCCACGCATGGGTTCCATAATAACGACTCCGATCCCTTTTGAAGCTGCATACAACAGACCATCTTTTCCTGCCTGGAAATTTTCGTCCATGAAATTATACTGGATCTGACATAGAGTCCAGGGGTAAGAATCAGTTATCTCTTTAAACAGGTCAAAGTTGTCGTGGAAGGAAAAACCCGTATACTTGATTCGGCCATCCTTAGAAGCAGAATCAAGAAAATCAAAAACTCCATGCTTTTTAACCAGTTCCCAGAAGTCTCTATTTAAAGCGTGCAGCAAATAGAAATCAATGTAATCGGTTTTCAGCCTCTCAAGCTGTTCGTTCAAATACCTGTCCATATCCTCTCTGCTCGTAACCAGCCAGCTTGGGAGTTTGGTTGCAATATAAACCTTTTCACGGTACCCGTCCTCAAGTGCTGTTCCAAGAACGGATTCGCTCATGCCTCCATGGTAAGGGTAGGCCGTATCAATGTAATTAACACCGGAATCGATGGCATAACGGATCATCCTTATAGCTTTTTCCTCATCAATACAGGTATCGTCTCCCCCGATTGTGGGAAGCCGCATAGTGCCAAAACCCAGTATTGAAACCTGTTCTTCCGTCCCTCCAAGTCTTCTGTATAACATATGCTTTCATCCCCCCTCAACAAAAAACATTGAAACGCACATCGAAATGAATCCTTTACTACCCTTTCGTCATGATAGAAGATAACGTTTTGCGTAAATTACAGGCTGCAGAAAGCAAACAATGGTTAAAAAGAGGATAGAAAATCCTTTCAGGAAAATAGTTACCTGAAGGTCGGAAATGTCTGATTAGAAAAATGCGTGAAAACCCGCGAGGTAAGAAAAACAACGAAGACAGATATTATATAAAAAGAACCTGAATTTATAATGGGGATTGGGGAAGAGATTCGATATGTTTTTCGCAGATCTTGAGCCTGAGTACATACTGAGGCGTATGGAAAACAACTCGGAAATCAGAGTATTTCTCTTTCGGCCGGGAGGAATTATTAGGAGCTGCCAGTCCTGACCTGATTCTTACCTGGCCCAGACTTAGATTCTATTCATCCAGGAAGAGAAACCTGGGGTCCGAGTAATTCAACAAAGAGAAAACGTGAGAATTTCTTACAGAGTCCATTGTGAAGGTGTACTTTTGAGCCTCGGAACCTTAAAGAAAGCCATTGCAGGTCTCTTAATAATTACTGCAATATTACTGGTCCGCATTCACTGGATAGAAATTGCACCTCTGCTGGAGGAAAGCTGGAAAATCCTTGGCAAGACGCGGATTATTTATATTATGCTGGCTTCCTCAGCTTATTTGCTGAGCGTGTATTTCTTTGCAGTACGCTGGCAGCAGGTGCTCTCTTCTATCGGATACAATCTTAAAGCCGTAAACCTTCTTCCGATAATGTTCGGAGCGGCATTTGTGAATAATATCACCCCTGCAAGCAGGACGGGAGGAGAGTCCCTCCGCATAGTCTGGGCTAACAGAAGTTTTGGAATTACTTACACCCATGCTCTCATAACGATTCTTTTTGAAAGACTGGTTGAAGCAATTCCTGTTGCTCTGCTCATTTTATATGTTTTATATTTATCCCCCTCTTTTGAGAGCTTACTTCTGCTCCAGAAAAAAATTCTACCTTTAAATTCTTCACTTGTATGGATTGTAATCCTGATAGGAACAGGCATAGTAGTATTATTTTTCCTCAAAAAGTCTTCATTTTTCGTCAGGAAATTGTATCAGGACTGGAAACAGTTGAACAGGTCTTTTGCTCCTGTACTCCTCCTGTCCTGCGGGGTCTGGGCGCTTGATGTAATACGCCTCAAACTGGTAGCTTCTGCCCTTTCCCTTCCCATGCCTCTGGATATTATAATAGTATTTTCAGTCCTTTACCTCATACTCGGATGCCTGCCAATCACTCCTGGAGGGCTGGGAATCGTAGAAGGGGGCCTTGTTTCTTTGCTCCTGTATTTCGGACTATCGCCTGCTTCAGCAGGAAGTTTCGTATTTCTCGAGCGGTTTGTTTCCTACGGGCTAAGCAGCCTGATAGGTATTCTGTATCTGTTTTATTATGGGGGGTTTAAGATTTGGAAAGATACAAAATCGCATTGATCAGTGACTGGTATTTTCCAAAAGTAGGAGGGATCGAATATTGCATGCATTCTCTTGCAAAAACTCTGATTCAGGAAGGGCATGAAGTGCATATTATCACAAGGAGCTATCCTGGCATACCTCAATACAGCACAAATGATAGAATAACAATAGTAAGGGTCAAAAGTAGACCTTTACCCGGACAGAAGCGTTTTCTCATGCCAGGCGCTTATAAAGAGCTCTATGA
>DUIO01000095.1 GCA_013330315.1 Methanosarcina sp.
TCCCAGTGGTCGAAATTGTATAATTTAGTCTCACCTGTATTTGCGACTGTGAAACTGGTATGATTTGTTGAAACGTTGAATACTATGTTCTGGACTTCAACCCTGGTTTGAAGCCGGTCCATTATTGTTTGATGGGCTGAAACATATCCATTATAGGAAGACTCAACAAGATTATTGACCCCCATTGTTAGAGTACCTGCAACAACCAGAATCGTTCCGACTACGAAGAACGCCACGATAATCGTGTCAAGGCCCATAGTATCACGCTGAAAACGTATCTGATGTTGATACCCCGTTGTAAAGGAAAAAGGTGATTTTGTAAATGTCACTTGGAAGATTATCAAGCTTTATTGATGCCTTAATAGTCTCCCCGCGGTTCCAGGTATCTCCATCCCCATTTTCAAGAGTGAACTCCCACGATGGATTTGAAACCGATTCAAATTCCGGATTCCAATAGCCTGAAGAAGACATAATAAAGACATCACAGTACTGCAGCTGCGAAAGTGGTATGTTTGAGGACCCGACATTTTTTATCCAGACATACACGTTGTCTCCGTCAGGGTAAATGAAAATAATATCTATATCCGTTTTAAACTGGTCTTCCATGTTACGAGCAACGGAACTGTAAGAGTCAGACAGGCCATATACGGAAGGAAGGATGGCATTAACAAAAGCCACTGCAGCTATGACACTCACTATTACGAGTATTGCTGATGTTATCACTTCCTTTGACATGAGTTTTTCACCGTATTATGCCACATTATTTTTCATTCAGAATGTAATCCAGCATTTTTGAGTCAAGGGATGCATCTTCCGGATTAAGGATATGATAAAGCCTGTAAAGGTCCACCACTGCATTATCGAGGTTGTTGTTTTTGCCCAGGATCTCAATAACTCTAACAATAATTTCTTTAATATCGGTTGTAATATACCCCAGGAGAGAGAACACTTCAATTAATTCCTTTATAGCATNNACTCCTCTTCGATTTCTTCATTCTTCGGAGGTTGAGGCTGATCTTCCATCGACTTTGGATTCACTATGGCACTGGAAATATTGGCAATACCCTGAATATTCTGGAAAGGATTCTCAAGGACCCCCATTGTCTCCCTGATGTCCATGAGAAGCATCTTTATAGAGCCTTTGATCTCAGTTACCTCTTCCTCAAGGCTTGCGACCTTGTATTCTATAGTATCGCTTTCAGCTGTAGCTACAAGTTTATCAATCATGGACTGGTCAAAGGTTTCCCCACTATTCATTATATCACCCAACTGTAGCATTAAAAAATAAAATAATGGCACTCAGAAGAGTGTCATTATTGCTTGAATTTTAATTTAGACGAGTGTCATTATAGCATTGATTGATGCAGGTGCTGTCCTGTGGATGGTGTATGAGGCGCCTTGAGGCGGCTTGATTTCAAGCTGGAACTCGTCGTTAGGTCCTATAGCGGTAGTAGCCACTTGACCCACATTGACCATAACTTCAAATTTCTCAAATCTATTTATAATGTAGTTGTCGTTACCGTCGTCATTGTATCTTTCAGTTACTGAAAAGTGGGTGCCATCAGCAGCATCACTAATTGTCAAGTCGGTAGGTGCTGTACCGGGAGCTGAGAAAACGATAAGAGTTTTGTTCATATCCACTGATGAACCACCTGAGGTCAGTTGCAAGAACAGAGTGACATTGTCAATTTTATTATTAGTAATGTCACCCTTTGCAATTAAATCTCCACTCAGTTCAACACTGCTGCTTGCCTGCTGTACACCTGTGTGCACAACTTCCTGGCTTTTTTGGGTTGTATAGAAACCCGCTCCGAGCATTACATAGCTAAAAACTGCAGCTACAACAACAAAGGCTACCAGGACAATTGCCGCTTCAAGACCGGTAAATCCGTTCTCATTTTTTACAAATTTACTCCACATTCAGATCACCTCAATATACAGAATAATATTGGCCATCTGTAAGCGCAGCAGGCATTGTCCGTTCAAGAATAAGAACTGCACCTTCGGGCGGTTTTACTTCAATCTTAATTTTCTCATTAACTGTGGGAGCATCACTGAGACCCAAACTTGCTACTTTAATTGTGATTTTATACTTTTCACCTTTCTCGATAAGGTTAGTTGCACCTCCATTGGAGATGACAGCGTCATAAATCCAAGACCCAGCGTTAGCGGCAGTATATGACTTGGTAGTTAAATCATTACTATCTGTGTAGGTGATAATGGTCTTGTCAAGGTCTACAGCTGATCCACCTGCAGTGTTTGTTACGTAAAAAGTAATATTCTCTACACGATTAGAAGAAGCTCCTTCAACAATTACATCTCCGGAAGGTGCGAGGCTGCTGCTCGCCTGGGTCACTCCAGTGTGCACAACTTCCTGACTCTTCTGGGTTGTATAGAACCCCGCTCCCAACATAACGTAGCTGAAAACTGCTGCTACGACTACAAAGGCTATCAGCACAATTGCAGCTTCAAGCCCGGTAAAACCGTTTTGATTTTTTATAAATCGATTCCACATAATAAATCACCTTGATTATAGTGTGACTATTATAACAGTAAATAGAATATCAAGTGATATTATAAATGTTTCGGCTGTTAGAGGGCTTACTTTATGTAAAATCTTTAATTAATAAGAGACTATTTTGAAGATTTAAAAATTAAAAGAAAAATTACTTACTGGTTTTTTCTGGAAAAATTAACAACAAAATATCAGTTTATTGGTGCATATTTTTCTTGAAATATTCGTATCAAAGAAAACTAATACAATATATTAGGTTTGATTCTAAATCAAGAAAAAGAGAAAATATCTTACTAAGATAATTTTAACATTACTTAATAATATTTATAATATAGTTTAATTTATTATATAGTTTACAGAAAAAAGGTTAATCATTTAACCGACAAAGATCCTGTTATAGACAATATAGGGACCATCTATTAGAATTTTTTTAATACCTCGACTTATAGACAGAAAACACGTAATTTTAAGCTAATAAGAAATATACTATAGACATTGGTTATAGTTGTATGCATATAAAAATAAAAATATATTAATGTTAAAATTCTATTAGCGTTTATAAAAAAATAGAAAGAGTCAATTTTTGTATAGTCTCTGCATATTTAGTGAGTTATGCCTTACATTTTTGGAATTATTTGAATCAATGCTCAGGATAAATTATAATATTTANNCAATTCCCTGATTTCAACGGGCAGGGTTTCGGATTTGCCGATAATCAGATAGCCTTCATCGGAAAGAGAATTATAAAAATCATTTAACATTTTTATTTTCTGATTTTCGTTAAAATATATCATGATATTTCTGCAGAATACAGCGTCAAAATGTCTGGATATCGGAGGCTCACTGGTTAAATCGTGCTTCAGAAACCTTACTGTCAGTTTCGGGATACTTTTTANNTCGCATAAATGGATACATTCCATCTTTCCGGCAGGACTTCTTTTGAGCAGATGCCAATCGAATAGGGTTCTTCTCCATAGGAACAGGCTGCACTCCAGAACCTGACGATATTGCTTCTGGATTTATTTTTCCTTTCCATTATGTCCGGGAGGACTTCTTTACGGAAAAAAATAAACGGTGTTTTGTCCCTCATAAATTCAGTAACGTTTACTGTAAGTGTATTAATAACTTCCTTCATTTCTTGATCATCTTGTTCCAGGAACCCGATATAGGCTGTATAGCTATCAATGCCTATGGACTTCATTCTCATATTGATTCTTCTTCTGAGATAGCTATCCCTGTACCCTGTCAAAACAATGCCCGAGGATCTGGAAATCTTCCGAACAAGAAAGTTAAAATCGTCATCAAGACTTATAACCACAGTACATCTCCTTTAGTATATTTGATCATGCTCCAGTTTTTACGATCATGCTCCCGTCTGCAGGGTTAAAAATAACGTTTCTTCCCGTATCCCCACCCACATCTTTTGCAAGAATAGGGATATTTTTCTTAATAAGGGCTTCTTTAACGGATATAGCGTTTCTGTCGCCGGTTTTGAGAAAGTCAGGGTTCATGTGTTTGAAAACCTGGACTCCGCCTGCAAATTTTGCAGTAATTCTGCTTTTTCTTGTCCCCATTCTCACCATCTCATCTAACATTTCATCTATAGTTGTTTCTGCATACTTGGTTTCCTCTTTATCCGAAGCGCCAGGGAGCAGTACATTGGCTATTCCGCATATACCGCTTGAAACACCAGAGAGAATAACACCAATTCAGGAGCCAAGACCCATTACTTTTAGCAGGACATTTTTTCCGATTTTATACTCTCCTATCCCGGCGGACAACTCCTCATCCAGGCTTTTAATGTCCGGATTCGGTTTATTTCCTATCAGGTAATTTTTTGCAGCGTTAACAATGTCACAGGACCGGCAGGAATCCTGAGACGGGCAGGTATTCCAAAGGTGACAAAAAGATTTTACCAGTATGCCCTTAGTGATTAAAAAAACCGCTTTTCCACTTCCATTCGAGACAAATAAAATATCTCCGCTCATAATTGTCCCATAATTTTCATCATGTCGCCGAGCATGTAAAGTACAGGAGGCTCTTTAACAAGCTTATAGTCACTGCTATCAACACTTAAAGCCTTTACAACATTTGAAATCAGGATTACATATATCTCAGGGCCGATATCTACAAGGAGATTTGATTATAGAAACAGTAGGATGGAGGTCAATTTTAACTCTTGTAAATTCCGCGTTCTTTGAATATGCCCTGACTTCCCCCCAGTTTCTAAACAGCGGTTTTTACCGCGTCCATCTCCACACCCCTGCCGGATTGTCGTCATCCTCGATCTCGATAATTACTTTACTTTTTCCCTTCTGGCTGAAAGTTTTATATGTGTCCTGTTTCGTTTTTCCCGGCTTTTTTCCGCTCTTCCGGAGGTTCTATACCATAGTCAACTGCATTTCTTACAAGATGGACAAGAGGATCGCTAATCTCATCTCAAATTGTCCTGTCCAGTTCGGCATCCTGCCCTTCGATTTCAAACTCGATTTTTTTGTCGAATTTCATGCTTAAGTCTCTTACCATGCGTGGAAATTTNNCCATTACCTCGTCCTGAAGGCTTGAAATCGACTTATCAAGGGTTCCGATTACGTCTTTCAGTCCAGGCAAGTTGTACTCCTGAGAGATCTTGAGCAGACGAGCCTTGTTTATGATAAGCTAGCCAACAAGATTCATGATATTATCAAGGTTTGAGGTTCTGACCCTGATGGTTTCCTGCCTCTGTGCCTCAAAAGCTTTCGAAGGTGTTGCGGATTAGGAGAAAGAGTTGATAGAGTGGTCCGGCTTTTCTGCTTCCCGGATATCCTGTAATTTTAATTCCTGTTTAAGGATGTTTTCAGGGATGTTTGCAGGACACCGGATTTTACCCGATCCCGACTTATTATCAGGAACCATATTACAAGGAACAATATTACAAGAAACAATATTACAAGGAACGGTATAACCAGGTTTAACCTTATCAGGGACAATACTACCAGATGTTATATTATTAAACGCAAGATTACCATNNAGAAATATCCTCTTCAGAAATATTCTCTTCAGAAATACCTTTTTCAGAGATATTTTTTTGGAAATATTTTCTTCAGACACGCTCTCATAAAAAGTTTCTTTAGGATCTTGCTCTAAAACCTGACCTGAAACCTGAGCTTTACTCGGTTCCGGCTTTTGATCATTAATTGAAGGTTTTATATCAATTGTAAATTTTATGTCAGTTGTGGACTTTATAGCGTCTGTAGATTTAATAGCAACTGTAGGTCCTGTGGCAATTGCAGATTTTGAATCTGGCCTGATCTCCAAAACCCGGATTTCCGGTAAATTCTGACCGGTAGCGGAAATTTCCTTACGTTTTTT
>DUIO01000015.1 GCA_013330315.1 Methanosarcina sp.
GACATAATATCCTTGCCTATGTGTTTGGCCTGAATGGTACTGCCGCGAGCCATTCCAAGAGTTTGTATAATCTCCTTTCCTGCTATCGTATCCGTGGTTGCGATTATCATATTCTCACCTAGTATTTTCTTTCAGTTTCTTTATCTTCAGCGCTCGTTTTTTCCTTTATGAGGATTAATAATACCAGTGCTATTCCTACTGCAATTGCCCCAATAGACACTTTAAGTATTGAGCTGGATTCTGTGGTGAAAAAGCTATAGAGCCCATATCCCAGGAGCAGGGCAAAGCCAGTGACTGCCAGTCCTGCCCCAAGATTTTTCAATGCTGTGCTGCTGTTCATAAGAACATCTCTTCAAATAAGCTGGAAATTATCATGACAATTAAGTTACTTAAAATTGTGAAGATGCAGAATATACTTTATCACTTTTGTTATATTAATATACATATCATCCAGACAATCTTCCCTTTTTTATTCAAAATTAAGGGAATAAGTAAACACTCAATATTAAATCGATTAGTTGCTGCACGCTACTGCAAGAAAAATACTTATTATCTTGTGAAACATACGCTGTCATAACTGCTTTGTAAGGCGCTGCACTATTCCTCTCGGAAATTTAAATTACATATAAAACTGTTTTTGATTGATCTTATCAATGCCCGGTTCCGCTAAAGATAACCCGCAAAATAGACCACCCGACGACAATTGGCGAAACACGCTATATACAATAATATTTGAGACACACCCGCAGGAAAACGTTTTGATGAAATTCTGATCCTTACTATTTCGCTTAGCGTCATTGTTGTTATGCTGGACAGCGTACATGAGATTGAAGCTGTATATGGCGACCTGTTCTATTTGCTGGAATGGATTTTTACTCTACTCTTTACAGTGGAATATTTCCTGCGCCTTATCTGTGTTCGCAGGCCGGTACTGTATGCTACAAGTTTTTTGGAATCATAGACCTGATATCGATTCTCCCTGCACACTTCAGCCTGTTTTTGCCAGGTAGTGAGTACCTGCTTGTAATCCGAAGCTTACGTTTACTCAGGATTTTCAGAGTGCTTAAACTTGTTCAGTATCTTGGCGAAGCCGACCTGTTGATAAGGGCTTTACGCGCAAGCCGGCGAAAAATAACCCTGTTCCTTTTTACTATCCTGAATCTGGTGATAATACTGGGTTCCCTGATGTACGTTATTGAAGGAGGGAAGAGCGGGTTTACAAGCATACCAACGAGCATTTACCGGGCAGTTATAACACTTACAACGGTTGGATACGGAGACATAGTCCCCGAGACAGGCCTGGGGCAGGCAGTGGCGACAGTTGTTATGATAATAGGTTACAGCATCATAGCAGTCCCAACAGGTATAATCACATCCGAGATCACCTATGCAAGCAGATACTCTAAAGGAAAGGTGTGCCAGAACTGCAGCTTTGAAGGGCATGACATTGATGCTAAATTCTGTAAACGTTGTGGAGCAGAACTGTAATCTGAATCCTGTGTCTTAATCCTGTATTGATGAATTGACTTTATGTTTAATCAGTTGATTTCGTAATCATGAATTGACCTTAGATTAGATCTATTGACTCATTTTTCCAGGACTTACTCATTTCCTGGGATTAACTTATTCTTCTGGATTACTGTTTTATACTTTTCACAAGGAGCTGGGGGTCGGCTTTATCTACTGTAAAGAAATGTATAAAAGATTGGTTCAGACAAATCAGACAAAAAGACCCGGATTGATTCAAAAATGATAGAAGCAAGCAGTCCAGATACAAATGAAAAAGAAAAATCTGGAATAACTGAGAATCAGAGAGATATTTTAAAAAATAGGATCGAAACCCCGGAAAATTTCCCGAAAATCACAATCATCTGTTCTGCCCCCGACCTTGCCAGCCAGAACATCAAAACTCACCTCTTGAGCCTGAAAGAATGGAAAAATCTCGAACTCCCACCGGAATCCGGGTTCTCGGCAGCGCGAGAGTCCGCGGATGGGAAATTCAGGCTTGTGGACATAGAGGAGATCCATGTCTTTCAGGACGGGCTCGATAAGAAACTTGAGGCTGCAGGGCTGCCGGCTTCCCTGATAATCTTTGCTTCCAAGCACAGGAGCAAAGAAGAAATCAATTCATTAACCGTGCACTGCACAGGAAACCCATCAGGAGAAGCCAGGCTCGGAGGGCATCCTAAAGAACTTGCAGTTTCCTCACCTGCTGCCATGAAGTCGATCCTTAAGGAAATGAAACGGCTGGTAGAAGAAAAGGGGCTCAAATACGATGTGACTCTTGAAGTGACTCACCACGGCCCAACCGAACTCTCTGTCCCTTCCATTTATGCAGAAATCGGCAGCACTGAAATTCAGTGGAAAGACCCTGAAGCCGGAGAAATTGCCGCAAAGGCTATCCTTGGAGTCTCCCTAAAAAAAGTTCCTGTTGCTCTCGGTTTCGGAGGCGGGCATTATGCAATGCGCCAGACAGGACTTTTACTTGAAACAGAAATTTCTTTTGGTCATAATTTTCCAAAATATCAGCTTGAATTTGTAGATGAAGCACTCATCAGGCAGGCAGTTGAGAAATCAGGGGCTGAATTTGCTTATTTTGACCGGAAGTCCATGAAAAGCGAAGATAGGAATAGAATCTCCGAAATTCTGGAAAAATTCGGGCTCAGAGTTTTAAAAGAATCGGAGATCCGGGAAAAATACGGGCTTGAGAGCTGATCAGAATAATAAAAAGCCAGAATAATAAAAAGCCCTAAAAGACTAAACTTTTAGAAAAGAAGCAAAAAGAAGCATATACAGTGATCGCAAGTAAGCCGCGTGCTATACATAATAATTTCGATAACAGGTCGGGATTTAATGTTCAATACAGTTATTTCTCCTATTCTTCTTCGTTTCCTGTTCGGAGGGAGTGCTGTCGTAGCTTCCAGACTAATTGCAAGGAGTTTCGGAGGCAGGCTTGGAGGGATTTTTGCAGCATTCCCTGCGGTTTACC
>DUIO01000057.1 GCA_013330315.1 Methanosarcina sp.
ATGGAGGATATTCTTTTTTTGTAAACCTGGTTTTCGATACATGAACGCCGCCGTTTGCTGCTGTTGCTGCCTGCATCCGCTTTAACATTATCTCCCTTACGTTCTCCAGGTAAGGTTTCAGGAATCTTAAGAATTGATTATCCATATCATATTCTGTATACCAATTTTCCCCAGCTTCCAGAACTTCAGGTTTTAGCGGAATAACTGCTTTCTCGAAGTCAATTTCAATGTTCTCGATATCAAGCGGAATGACTGCATAAGGGTGTTTTTTATGAACACTAAAAACAGTTTTAAAAACTCTCTTAGCATTGTTCAGGGAATCCGCTTTAACATAAGGTTCATGCTCCGGAAACTTCTTATAAAACTCTGCGGAAAGCTCATCTATCAAGACATTAAGAGCCCCGGCCAGGTTATCAACGAATTTATGATAATCTTTACTCATTTCGAATTTTCTTAAATAGTCTTTGAATACTCCATGGTGTACGAAAACATAAATTCCACCACCTGAAAAAAGAGCATAAACTGAATTTGGAGCATGAGCTCTAAGTTTTTCTATAAAGAATTTAGCCATTGCTTCTACTGCTTTCTTTACTTCTGGTTCTTTGATATTCGCACCGTGCCCGTTTACAGGGTCCTTTGTGTCTATGTCTATTCCAAAAGTAAACGCTCTAACAAACCCCTTACTTATAAGGGTTGCTTCCTGCTTCTCAAGTGCTCCGAAATCCTTTTCGAATATTTCTTTATCGAAAAATGATAACGTGCTGTATAATGTCCTGTGGTTATGTGTGAGTAGTTTATAATTAAGCTCGTTCATAGGCTGTGCAAATTTTGCGCCGTCTGCTTTCTTTTTATACCAGCCTGTGGAGTCACCAACCGCCCACCTATAAAACCCCTCCGAATTTGATACTCTTAAAATAGTCTCCATGACTTCCGGGGTTCTATAGTGCTTTATTGTTTCCTTTGTTGCTGTCTTGCAATCCTGTATCATGCACAAACCCCCGGGAATGAATAACCATCTCTGTTATATGTGACCGAAAATAAACGCTCTCTTGCTCTCGTAATCCCGACATACCAGACATAAGCCTCGTTTTCAATTCCCTTTGGGGTATACATGGATAAATGAATAGCTCTCGTAATTCCGTTATAAAGGAATACTGTATCAGCCTCTAAACCTTTAGCTCCATGGATTGTTAGGAGCTGGGTTTTTTGGAGGTCGTTCTCGCTTATTTTCTGTATTCCCCGGTCAAGAGCTCCTTTTATCTTCATCCCCGTAAGCTTGTTAGTAATCTTCGAATATCTCAAAGGCTCGTTAGATTTCAGAATTTCTATAAGCGATTGTTCAAAATACGAAAGTGCCGGGGGTTTCTGCCTGCTCATTATCCCTTTCTTGAGTCCCGTTAACTCTTCTGGGTTTCTGGGTGCTCCAGTTAAGGTTGCTGGGTAATAATCCACAATTGCACAAAACTCCGCTGGAGATATTGGTTTAAAGGTCTGTACGGCTTTAATTGCGTTGTATAGGTTCCTCTCTTCTGGAGTCCATGAATAAGAGCTCATCCCACTATAAGGAATCCCTAAACGCGCTAACATTTGCGCCACTCCTAGCCCCGCGTATGTCGTTCTAACAAGATGAAATACACTAGAATTATGACTATTTGGGTTTCTGGCTATCCATTGCTCAAGCCTGGCTTTGTTAATCTGTCTAACCATCCCGGGGTCTGGTCTTGTTTGAATGTTCGGTGTTTCGTATGGGGTCCGGTCCGCGATTAGATCAGAGGCAATGCTCCAAACATCCCCCGGTAATCTCCTGCTAACTGGTAATATTTCGGTTTCCCCTTCCCAATTCATAAAATAAGCCGGATCAGCTCCCCAAAATGGATATAATGTTTGTAATGGATCCCCAGCGAGTATAACCTCGTTAGCTTCATTAGCCCACATTTGCGCTACATCGTGCAGCTGTGTTGTCATATCCTGGGCTTCATCGTAAATTTGTATTGAGCAATCCGGGCAAAGACCTTCTTTAATGGTGAGGTCTATCATGTCATCGTAACCGATTTTATTATTTTTTTCCTTCCATTCTTCAAGGTCTTTTACAAATCGCCGGAATTCTGCAAGAGTAAGCCCGCCTGTTATTGGTATACTGTAAGCTTTACTTAACGGGGTCCGTGTAGATCGAAGTAAAGTATATGCTGAAAGGTGAGGGTCCATATTTCCGGAGAAGACTGCTTCCTGTGCAGATCTAGAAACTTTGATATTATAACCATATTCTTTGTTGAATCTCGGAATATCGAAAAACTCATCAAAAATAGGATTTGTGTTTCCATCGAGTTTTATAAACCCATTCTGTAAAAGTAGAGATAAACACATACCGTGAATAGTTTTAACAGTCTTCCGAAGCTTCCCCGCTGGTAATCCGGTTTCTTCTGATATTTGGGTTATCGCGTCCGCTGTTGCCTCTTTCCTGTAAGTAGTATACATTATGTTTTCTGCAGGGATTCCTGAGTTAATCGACTCTTTTAAAATTTGAATTGTTTTGTGAGTCTTCCCGGTCCCTGGTGCTCCGTGATATTTCAGGGTCATAAAAGTTCCTCCATAGCATGAGGAACTCTCGAAGCTCCCGAGTTTAGGCCATGCTCTATTAAACACTCTTCCGTGAGCCACCAAGCAGGGTTTACCACTTTCTTTCCTACTCTGCAGGCTGGGTTTCCCTTTCTCTTAAATCCCCTCTGGTTCATCGTCTCGCCGATCTTCATATGTGTACTTGTCAGTCTCTTTTCAGAGATTAGAGAAAGTATGTCTGCAGATTTTAGAACATAATACGTTTTCCCTTCCATTTCCTTTTTAAATAGAGTATTAGGGGAATGGGTTTTATCCGCCCATATTTCCCCCTCCTCAATTACGGGAAAGCCTGCGATAAAATCAAGTAACATATCACATTCGGCCCATTCTGTGGATTCTGTCGGCTCAATCTCTATACATATCTGCTCTATGTATTGCTGAAATCTCTTCCAGTAGTTAGGTTGTCCTTTTTTCGGCTTCTGGGTCAGTTGCCAAGGGAGAAAAAACCCAAACCTCGATTTAAAAAGATCTTCAAAAATCCAGCTTCCTTTCATTAGGTCACGATTTGAAATTATTAATCTTTCAGTTTTCTCTAAAATAGATATGGTAAAAGTCCATGTAGCGCCGTCTTTCGCGGTAACTGCTTTCACTTTTTCCACATTAGCAATGGAGTTTGTGAAAGCGTCCATTTCCACGCATCCCGCGGAATCTGGTTTATCTGGTTTTTCTGGTTCGACTTTGAACAGGTCAGGGTTTGGTGTTGCCTTCTGCTTTTCCTGACTTTCCATTCTTTTACGTTCTTGTCGTGC
>DUIO01000059.1 GCA_013330315.1 Methanosarcina sp.
AGGTATGCAAGCTCCACATACTCTTGAGAGCTGAAAAACTCTGCAAGTCTGGATATCAGAGTTTCTTTTTCCAGTTTATAAAGCTCAGGATCATTTCATTGTTCTTTATGTTCTATTCTTTCAAATATATTCTGTCGTTCCTTCAATACATTTTGCGATTCTTTCAATAAATTTGTCATAGATTCTCACATCGGTATTCTGTCATATGTTCTGTCACATAGGACACACCTTAACACAGAGCCCGCACCGAAGCCCTCCAAGTATATTGAACATGTACTGTGCACATTTTTCTCCCTATCAATCCCCCCATTCCGGAAATGGCACCAGCAGGGCATACTTCAATACATTTCATGCAACTGCTGCATGTTTTATTAATAAATGGTAGCTGAGCATTTTCCTCTGTTTCCAGAGGGGCATCTGTAAGGATTGCTGTCATCCTCACTCTGGGACCGAACTCTTTTGTAATGAGAAGATGGTTCATCCCGAAGCTCCCTAATCCTGCACAATGCACAGCATATTTGATGGACAGGTTTGCTTTGAGGGTCTCAAGGTCAGCATACCAGTAACCGAATTCGCTTCCTTCCGTAGGCACAATGGTTGCTTTATCTCCTTCCTTCTCGATTATTTTAGCAATCTGGAATGCAATTATCCTCAGGGTTGCAGTCGCTGCCATAAGTGTATTGGTATATTCGGCCCTTCCTTTTGGAAGTGTGTCAAAAGCCCCTCTAGGTACGCCCACTCCAAGGACTATGACTGACTTTACGCCGGGCATCACTTCCTGGGGCTTATTTCCGGTATATTCTGGGTTTTGAAAGCAGGCAGGGCCTGCAATGCCGATAAAATCCGCATTCATCACAAGGAAATATCCTTTATCTTTTCTGTAAGGGTAGGTTCCTTCACACTTTACCTCTTTTAAAATCAGGTTTTAAGTCCTCTTGTATTACAGGTTATAATTTTCAATATAAATTGATATAAATAATGAATTTAATCTGTGTATTAGTATAAATTATAGCAGTTACGCGCGATAACAATCGATTAAGAGGCTTCAGATCTTGAATCGATTGGTTAGTAATTATCTGGGAGAGGGTCACCTGTGAAAATCAAGCTTATCGGAGATTATCTCAGCAAGTTAACAAGTGCTGCACTGGTTATCGCTTTACTTCTATTTTCTGCAGGTGTTGTGAATGCAGAGACCATTTATGTTGAGCCCGGAACTTCAATCCAGGCTGCAGTAAACAATTCCACAAGCGGAGGTCTTGTAGTAGTAAAAGCTGGAGACTATGAGGAGAATATTATTGTCAATGTTTCAGGGATAACGGTTACTTCCGAGTCTGAGAACCCCAATGGTGTTTTTATCAGAGCAAGGGATGAAAACTCCAGCGTATTTCAGGTTAAAGCCGATAACGTAACCATAAGCGGCTTTAATATAACAGGGTCAGGAGAATTTTACAATTCCTTCGAGGCTGCTAATTCCAAAAATTCCTTTAGATCTCATATTTCAGGCGAAGATATGACTGATGCGCCAGAAGTCGGAAAGTCTTACAGGCAAGGGTCAGGAGAAATCTTCGTATCAAGATCATTTGACCTTAACTGCCCTCAGGCAGGAATATGCCTTGATCAGGTTGAAAACTGTACAATCAAAGGGAACTATATTTTTGAAAATCAGTATGGGATTTACCTTCAGGGTTCAATGAATAATACACTCTCGGAAAATAGATTTTTGCGAAACGGCATCTGGATAGATGAAGGATGCAGCAGGAATATGGCAATAAACAATTCTATTGATGAGGGAAATTTTATTCTCGGTGCACACTGCTGGGACAACGTAATCTCCTGGAACCTGCTTTCGAACGGAGGAGGAATAGGAGTTGCTTGTTGTGGAGGAGGGAACCTCATTTCGGACAATGAGGTCATTAATTGCAGCACAGGGATTGATGTATACGATACGCAGGCAAAGACTGTCCTTCGTGATAATTTGATTACGGATTGTGATTATGGTATTTACCTGATTCTGGTCTTTGATGCCGGTGTATACAATAATACAATTTCGAACAGCAGCAAAGGCATTTTTTTGAGAGAAAACAGCCAGAATAACAAACTGTTCAACAATACAATTACTTCGAGCAGCGAATTCGGAATCCATCTGCTTGATTACAGTACGAATAACAGCATTTATAACAATTACTTTAACAATACTGTAAATATAAAAATTGAGAACAGCGAAGGAAATAACTGGAATGCTACAAAAACTTCCGGAACGAACATAGTAAAGGGTCCATACATAGGGGGCAATTTCTGGGCTGACCCTATCGGGACCGGGTTTTCTCAGACTGCTAAAGATTCCGATTCGGACGGAATTTGTGACCTGCCTTACAATGTTAACGGAAGCGACTTTGATTACCTTCCGCTTGCCAGACCCTCCTCTCTACAAAGAGCAGATCTTAAGAGCATGATCGAAGAAACCGAGCAAATGAAAAATTCGATATTCCCGTCAAGTTTAACAGGAACATCTCGATTCAGAGACCTTGCCTCCAATATAAGTAGGCAGGTTACAGGTGTTCCTGATCTCTAAATATAGGAAACGCAGAAAAAAGTCTTTTGAAGTCCCTACCTTCTGGACCGAGAGAGTCCGAAATATTTATCCTTTATTTTTCTTTTATTTTTTCTTAAATTACGATTTAATAAATTTTATTTCAAGATTTTTATTTCAAGACTTTTATTTTAGGACATTTATTACAGGCCTATTTCTGTTTTATAGCTCCGTTTATATTCCATTTTCTGGCTCTATTTATGATTATATTTTCGGGTTATACTTTCTAGTTATATTTTCGGGTTATACTTTCTGGCTCTATTTATGATTCTATATTTATAACTCCATTTTATAGTACTAATCATATATTATTTAGTTTAGTACTTTCATTCTTTAAACAATACCCTATGGGATTTATTCTTCTCTATGAGCATTTTGTTTCCTTTGTATTTTTTATTTCCTTTTTCATTTTACCTCCAAAAACAAGCCTCCCTAACTTCTATCTTCTTTATTTTTCCAGTTACCATTAGATAACTATATCTGCATGTATGCTTAGCTTCTTCTATATGGTACTGTAAAAATCCCCATACCTGATTATAATTAATTTCAAATCTTAAAATTTGGAGGCATATCTCTATTTATTTTTATTATAATGTTTGAAAGATCGCAAATAAAAATAGACGGGACATAATTGAAAATGGCAGGTTCAGAAGGATTTTTAGCAGCATCCATTCGTATCAGTTATTGGACCTGTTTAAATCCCCCATTTCGGTCAGTATCTTACTGGAAATAAAATTCTAAACTGGAAATGAATTCTAGCAAGGTAGGCAAATTCTGGCTGCTCTCAAAAAAGGATTAAATGGAGTCTTGAAACAGGTTCAACAGGAGTGGGAATTAATGGGAGCAAACAGAACAATTATTCTAATAGCTATTGCACTTGTCGCAATCGCAGTTTACAACCCTGCTTCGGCAAAGGAAATTATTGCAGGCAATGACCCTGAAGCGAACTTCAGCTCTATTCAGGAAGCAGTAGACAATTCGTCTCCAGGGGACGTAATTCTTGTTTTACCAGGAGTTTATAATGAAAGTGTGGATGTAAAAGTAGAAGACTTGAGCATTCTTTCTGAATCCGGAAACCCTGAAGATACTATTGTTACGGCTTTTATTGTGAGTGCAAATAATGATACCATTTCCAGATTTAGCATTACTGGGGGTATTAGTGGTGAAGATTGCTTTAACTGTATATTCTCTGATAATATGTTTTTTGGTTCAGGTATTGGACTGAATGCAGGAGGGGACACGACCAATACTACGATAGCCAATAATAACATACAGGGCGGTTTTATAGGATTGGGAGGCTCTAGTGAAAACAGAATTATCAATAATACAATCTCAAACACTATTTCAGAGACAGAATACAGCTATGGAATCATCTTTAACGAGGCACACTCCAACTATGTAGCGAATAATCATATTTCCAGCAGCAAATATGGTATCTTGATGGCCCGTCTTTCAAGTAATAATGAAATAATAAACAATATCCTGAGTTCCAATGATGTGGGGATTTCAGTAACAGATGTCTCGCGGAGCAACAATATTACCGGCAACGCAATTACAAACAATAGCATTGGAATATGGGAAGAATATGCCTGGGATAATCTGGTAACAGGTAATAACGTGTCGCTAAACAAAAAATACGGGGTATATCTTAACCTGGTCAGTTATGAGGCTCCATATACCGGGACAACTCTATTCTATAACAATATATTCAACAATAATATCAACGTTTTCAATGACACGAGCAACTATTACACCGCAGATGCTATAAGTAACGGAGCGGGGATAACACCTGCTATCTGGAACACTACAAAAACACCGGGAATCAGCATTACAGGCGGACCTTACCTTGGCGGAAATTATTGGGCGAAGCCTGACGGGACCGGTTTTTCGCAAGTTTGCATGGATTCGAACGGGGATGAGATTTGCGATTCGTCCTACAATATTACTGAGAACGATTCTGATTATCTTCCACTTACAATATCTTCTGTTCAACGTATAGATGGCAAATTTATCCTTACGGAAGTTCGAATTACAACCAATGAGTCCGGTCAGTATATGCCCGCGATCTACGGAGACAGGATAGTATGGCAGGATGGGCGAAATGAAAATGAAAATGAAAATGAAAACTATGATATTT
>DUIO01000098.1 GCA_013330315.1 Methanosarcina sp.
AAAGCGTTCTGAGCTGCCCTGATGATGTCAGAGAAGTATTTGCTTTCATCAACTGCAAGGAGTTCCGGCTCGTAAATTGTCCCGTCGTCGTAGGCTGCTCTAAGGTCAAGACCTACAATAAGCGGGTATATTTCCAGCTTTGCAAGCATGGTTGCAAGCTTCTGCGGGACTGCCTCGCCTGCTTTACAGACAACCTTTGTTTCCTTTATTGCTACCTTCCCGGCTTCTATAGAAGCGGGAATTCCTGCGCTCTGGAATTCTNNCAGTTTGTAAAGCTTAAAGGGACTTTCATTGGTGAATACCAGAGCGGTCTGCTTGTCCAGATACTTGTTCATGTCGGGAATGACTTCTCCGAGCTGGTTTAAAGCACGCTCTGTGAGGGTGTTCCTGGAGACTTTGAGCACCGCAACGTCCTTAAGGTCCCGGCGGATCTTCTGGATCTTGGTTGCGAGGATGCCTTCGATCCCTACCATCCCGAAAACTTTGTGGGACTGGATGAGTTCCTTAATGTTTTCGATTTCATCCTTTTTCCACTGTGGGATGTGCTCGGTGTGATGCCTTTCTTCTGCCATTTACACCACCCTCTCTGATTTTCCCATGGTTGTCGTGACATAGACCGTTCTGAGGTTGTGCTTGCCCTTATCAAGGACACGCTCAAGCCTGGCCATAATAGTCTCGATATTTTCGGCAAGGTCGTCAGGGTTCATATCCCTTCTGCCGACAGCCACGTGGAAGGTAAGTCTGTCTTTTGACCTGAGCTTGACTGCATTTTGCTTGCTCTGGATCAGTTCACCGATATCCTTGTTCGGCATGAGCGGGATAGGCATCTTACCTCTGGGTCCCAGAACAATACCAAGGTTCTTACCGATAATCGGCATGAACTGAGTCTCTGCAATAAAAAGGTCGCATTCATTTGCAAGAGTCCTGGCTCTGTTTTTGTCAGCTACCAGCTCTTCGAGCTCAACGTCAGAAATAACATACGCAGCACCGGCAGCCTTTGCCTTCAGGCCAACGTCACCCTTTGCAAAAACGCCGATCTTCAGCTCTTTTCCGAGCCCGTGCGGAAGAATTACTTCTTCATCGACTCTGTTCTTTGGTTGGTTCATGTCAAGGTTCTTTAAGTTAATCGCCAGGTCCACGCTTTCCGAGAAATTGCGTTTTGGCGACTCCTCAATAACTTTCTTGACAGCTTCCAGTATAGTCTTTTCTACCATCTTGTTCCTCCCCGTAGTGTTTGAACAGAATGTCCAGACAGCCGTTTCGGCTTACTACGGTGATCGTAGGGGCTCCCATTTCCGGGTTCTGTTACTTAAAACCGTGAGCCACCAATAACTTCCTTTTAGTTATTCTAATAGAAAACTGTTCAAGGCTCTTGTGCTATTAGTGGTATCTGATTTAAAACTATTGGTGTATAGCCAGACCCCGGATTTAAAGGTGGGAGGAGATAAAAGGCTTACCACTCCTCGCCTGCAAGCAAATCGTCAAATTTGCCTTCATCGAGTGCTTTCTGGCAGTCCTTTGCTTTCATTCCCTCTACGTTCACGCCCATAGGGACACAGGTGCCCATAACCTCTTTCATTGTAGCTTTGAGGTCATAAGAAAGTACATCTTCCTTTTTCATACGGGCGATCTTTGCAACCTGCTGGATTTTGAGGTTTCCGACAACCTCGCTTCCCGCATTTCCTGACCCTTTCTGGATTCCAAGCTCTTTCATGACCAGGGACGCAGTCGGCGGGGTACCTACCTCAATCTCGACATTCTTCTTGTCGTCAACAATTATTTTCACAGGGACCTGCATTCCATTGTAGTCCCGTGTTTTTTCATTGATCTTTTCGACCACTTCTTTTATGTTGACCCCGAGCGGACCAAGTGCCGGACCTAATGGTGGTCCGGGATTCGCTTTTCCTCCGGGGACAAGTGCTTCAACAATACTTGTCATTTGAATCTCACCGGTTTTTTTAAGTATGAATTTTGTAGATTTGTTTCAATCCACTCTGAGTACTGGTGGTTTTTTATTAATAAGCTGAAATTTTAGGGATTTCCCATCCGATTTCCGGCTTACTCTTCTTCTTTTTTGAGCACCCTTACGGTGTCGCCTCGAATAGTGATGGGAATCGGAACCACAGCATCGAAGAGTTCCACAGTAATTTCCTCGTGCCCTTCGTCAACTCTTTTAACCCGAGCTTTCTCACCCTTGAAGGGTCCAGAGGTGACCTCTATTATGGCACCTTCTTTAATTCCGGTTACTATCGGCTTGGGTTTGAGGAAATGTTCTATTTCGGAGATTGAAGAACTCCCTTTAACAATAGCTCTTGCGTGAGGGATTGTCTGGATTGCCAGCTCAACAATTCCGGATTTAGGAGCTTCAACAAGGACATATCCTTTGAGCTCGTCAGGAGCCAGAATTGCCCTTATGTCCAGTTTTTCCTTCTTTGCAATCCGGGCAAGGGCCATTGCAACTGATCTTTCCTGGTTTGCCGTGGTTTTGATTACGAATATCTGGGAATCCTCACTCATTGGGCCACCCACTGGGGCAACATTGTCAGCAGTACATATATTATAAATCCAATTGCGCCCACAGCCAGAATACCGGCACCTGCAACTTTGGCAATGGTCAAGAACTCTTCCCTGGACGGTTTTTTCGTAAGTTTCAGGACCCTCAGGTGTGCCCGGATTACCTGACCAACGCTTTTTGTGGTTATATTCGGTTCAAATGTGGATTCTACCAATTAATTCACATCCAGGTTATTATTTACATATTTAATTTTATCTGGAATTTCACGCGCAATTCTCCCTCCATATTCTGCATCTGCGAAAGTCGGTTTCTACTTCGCAGAATATCGGATTTTATTTCTCAGGAAGAACAGGCGGTTTATATTATTAATTCCTATTATATGAAGATATCACTGGCACGACCTCTTAAACATCCAAAAATTTAGACGCAGGATTAATAATCACATAAAACCCTTAATCGTGTCAGTAAAAATTTTTCTTTTTTGGTGCCGAATTGTATCGGCATCATACTGCATTTACCATAAAAATAGTTTTCGATTGGATTTATATTCCTACGTTCCTTCTTTTTTATTTATGAGGAGGAAAACAGTATTTTTCTCCAACCGACCGTTTTTNNTGTCTATGCGGCTGTAGACTTCCTGCACCACACTCTCGGCTTCCGAAATGGTCATGTCAGGACCTCCAACCACGTTAACAAGTGCAGATGTGGCACCTGATATGTCAACGTCAAGAAGCGGGCTGCGCAGTGCTTTCTGAACAGATTCGACAGCTTTGTTCTCGCCGTCGGACTCTCCAAGCCCTATCATGGCAACACCTCCGTTCTGCATTACAGTCCTGATGTCTGCAAAGTCAAGGTTAACAAGTCCGGGCTTTGTGATTAATTCGGTTATGCCTTTTACTGCTCTCATAAGGACTTCGTCCGATACCTTAAAAGCAGCCTGAAGCGGAAGCCTTGGGACAACTTCAATCAGTTTATCGTTGGGCACGACAATTACCGTGTCAGCAACGTCTCTAAGGCGTTCAAGACCGGCTTCGGCATTTGTCCTTCTGACATGCCCTTCCACACTAAACGGGAGAGTTACAACTGCAATCGTAAGAGCGCCTGCATCTCTGGCTGCCTCAGCCACTACGGGCGCAGATCCGGTTCCTGTTCCTCCTCCAAGACCTGCGGTAATAAAGACCATATCAGAGCCCTGGACAATCTTGTTTATTTCGTCAATGCTCTCGATTGCTGCATCTTCTCCTATCTGGGGGAGGCTGCCGGCTCCAAGTC
>DUIO01000163.1 GCA_013330315.1 Methanosarcina sp.
TTCCTCCAGCCCGGCTGGCTTACAGATAAGGTCTTATGGAAGGCAAAGCCGATCCTGACTATGGCAAATGTATCGCAATCTCAACACACTCTGCTCTTAAAGAGATGATTCCGCCAGGGATTCTTGCCGTTATTGCTCCCGTTTTAGTCGGTCTTGTACTGGGTGCCGGAGCTCTCGGAGGACTCCTTGCAGGCTCTGTAGTTTCAGGTTTCATGCTTGCAATCACAATGTCCAATGCAGGAGGTTCCTGGGACAATGCGAAGAAATACATCGAACTTGGAAACTACGGCGGAAAAGGTTCCGATGCCCACAAAGCAGGTGTAACCGGTGATACCGTAGGCGATCCTTTTAAGGATACAGCAGGACCTGCAATCAACATCCTTATTAAGCTCATGAGCATTGTGGCTGTTGTGTTTGCGCCCCTGTTCATGTAATTTTCTTATTTTTTTCCCTTTTTTTCTTTTTTTAGCTCAGTTCTCAGTTGTTTTAATCTTAGAATATTTGATTAAGCCTTGCAGACTATTTTTCAGGTTACTCTGATCTGGTCTTCCTTTCAAGTGCCTTTTTGCTTGAATCCGTGGAGACTGTTCTTATTTCTGCTTTCGCTTCTTTTGCATTATGTATTTTTGAGTATCTGAAGAACGTGCCCTTTCTTCAGATACTCGGGTTTTCTGGTTGATGGTTTTTTTAATTAATTATCTATCCTGAATTTTTACAGTTAAATTCTTACCTTGAATTCCTAACAGCTCAATTCTCCACAGCTTAAGCTCCTTTACATGCCAGGATATTCTCAGGAACAAAAATAGCATAGCATAAGCTCTTCATTCCTTCCTTTTCCATAGGCAAGCCTCTTATTTATTCGATATTAAATTACACACACGAATTGTTCACACACAAATTTTTCACACACTACTGGCTGTCCGACACGATGATTATTTATGTATCGAGTCGCCAAAAAGGAATACAGTTTCCTATTTGACAATAATAATGTAAAAACCTTTCGGTTTTATGTAGCATTCTGAGAGAATTTCCTTCTTTACAAAAAAATAACCTGTAAAAAGCAGATTTGGTTTT
This sequence comes from Methanosarcina sp., assembly GCA_013330315.1. Lineage (GTDB taxonomy): Archaea > Halobacteriota > Methanosarcinia > Methanosarcinales > Methanosarcinaceae > Methanosarcina > Methanosarcina sp8098u. Next base: position 1,075 of record DUIO01000163.1, read on the forward strand.
CTAAATTTGACCTGCTCTTTTATCTTATTTCTAAAAAAATCAGATCATTAAAACAAGTAAGTAGAAAAATATTTTGTGTACAGGGGACAATCCGTTTTTTAAAACATTTCTGTTCGAAAGGAGAGTTCAGTTAACTCCCCTCACCTGAAGCAGCTGAAATTCAATCTCGTCGGGGATTGTAGCGAGGAACACAAAGGTATTGTACCCNNTTTGACCCCATATTTTCTACATACCAGTCCCGGCTAACGTAGGAATAAGATGCGTACTGTTCGTTCAGTTCGTCAAAAGCCCTGAGAATTTTGTTAAGGTCTTTTTTCAGGTTTACCCATTTCCAGTTCTGTGTTGTGAAATAGCGGGCTGCCACTATTTCAAAGATTGACTGTTTATCTTCATTTTCAAGTTTCATTTTCTCACTCTCTTTTGCCTGTCTTCTATTCAAAATATATCATCCTGGGCATAACTTCGATTGAAATGCAGGGCGAGCTCGGCTTTTTCCAGTTCTCTTCCCAGATACGCAGCGTGGTCCAGGCGCGAGACCAGTTTGAGTTCCAGCAGTGTATCCATAACTTCCCTGGCACTTTCTCCTGCAATTGCGGCTTTTTCATGCTCGGCTATTATCATTCCGCCGTAACCTTTTACTCTGTNNTACCCCTTTACTATATTTGGCACAGTTCGGATGCGTATGGGTCCTGAGGGGTCTATACGCCAGCTTCCGGAAGCTTTTGCCATGACCACATTTTCAGGGAGGGGGCTTTCAGGGCGCCTTCGTTTTTCCTTTATGCATAGAAGGTCAATGCCCAGATCCTTTGGGGAGCTTTCTCTTATCCTGCAAAGTTGCATCATTTCTGAAGCTTTTTTTAGCTCTTTTATAGAGCCCTGGGCTTTGTCGCTGTATTCGGGGGTAAAAAGGATACTCGCCCCTACCTCCGCACCTATCCCGCAGAGCATAGCATTTACTCCTATAGTGTCTACATCCATAAGCTCCGTTACATTGCCGGCTCCGAAAAATAACGGCACTTCCGGATACATTCTGTGAAACTCATGGTAGCGTACAATAGATTCGGTTATATTATGGCCTACAGGGTCAAGTACAGGGTCAGCTATGATTTTTTCAATTCCCAATCCACGGGCAGCTTCGATATTCCTTATCAGGCTTTCCAGACTATTTCCCTCATCAGGAATTATAACTGCTGCAATATCTGCTTTTGCAACTACCGGACCTGCGGTTTCCATGTTCGTGCCGTTAAGGCTCAGGATAAGGTCTGCTCCTGCTTCTATTCCTTCTTTTATGAGTTCAGGGTCAAGCGTATCAATACTTATTGGGATGTTTGTGAGGGTTTTCGCAATGGATACTGTGTTTCGAACCTGTCCCGAAAGTGTGTTAAGTGTAGCTCCGAGGTCGATAATATCTGCTCCACGGGCGATAAAAGCTTCGATTTTTATCTCCAGGTCCTCAGGGCTCATTTCGGCTGCCCCTACAATCTCTCCCATGACTTTCATGCGGGATTCTCCTCCCAGTTTTACTTTTCTTAAGGTAAGGAGAGAAACGGCTTCTTCTTCTGTCTTCCTTATCAGTTCAAGAGCCATTTCCTTTCGCACATCAGC
>DUIO01000064.1 GCA_013330315.1 Methanosarcina sp.
CAAAAATATAAATATATATCTAAAAAAAGAATTAAGCAGATTTTACTCGAAATTCTATTATTTTTTACAGTTGTTATTTGAATAAAAAAATAAATGCTGGAACGTGACGGAATACTTAGCTAATTTTTCGATAACAAATTGTAAGAAGCGAATATGTAATTAAAGTAATTTACAATATTTTTTATCCTCCGGTTTTATAATATCTGGCACCATTCAATTAAATAGAGGCTATGAAGTAAGAGCATTTGTTAAGAAGCTGGAGAATAAAAGTGGTAGCAAGCGAAGAAACTAAACTGGCTAACCTGAACAGGTTAAAGGCTGTAATTGAAGAATTTGAAAAAAAGCCTGGTTTAGATTTAGTACTTGAGCTGAAGGCGCTGTCTACTAAACGGAATCCTGTAACCGATGAGTGGATACTATGGCACTATGAGAAAGATACCCCTAACTTCCTGAGTGATAGCATACGAAAAGAACAGACACGGTTTACTATCAGTTTGTTGAAAGCTGTAATAGATGAGATTCATTATAAGGAGCTCCATAATTTTTCTTACGGACATCTTGTTAGTCACATAAAATGGATGATAACTGAAAATAGTTTACGTGCCCCTAGATGTGGAGAACGTGGTTTAATGTGGGATGAAACCAAAAAGGAATAAAAAATCCTGTTTAAAATAATGAACTGGTCTTAAGCCCTGATTATTCATGTTTTTGATCCAAAACAGGTATTCCATTTATTCCTCCTGTTCCGGTCCTTTGCTCCAAAATATTGGTCCGGAGCTCAAAATATTGGTTCTGAGTAATTGGAAGTAGTTTTGAAATAAGCCCATCCGTACAACTTTATTGGCTGTAAAGTCTCATTCCTGTAATCGAATCAGGAGATCGGCTCTCTTCAAAAGAGAGAATAGATAAAAATAGATAAAAACATAAAACAGTAAAAAGTATTTAAACCAGGTTATATATTGAAACCTGTTATTCTTTAAAAGCCTGGGTTTTTCCGTTATCCAGATTCTCTTTACAATTTTCATTTCCTCTTCTGATCTCTGTAGAAGATATCCCGTCGTCTTCATATTCATCTACAGGGATAATCTCGCAGAATTCAAGGGCATCAGGGTTGATGTAGATTTTAATGGATTTCCTGTGAAATACCATGAAGCGTATGTTCTTTTCTTTAAAGTGCTTTAAAATTGTGGATGTGTCCTCTGTACCACTATAATATTTTGCATCAAACATCCTGTTGATTGTATCGGCACCAACAATAAAAGTACTGTTCGGGAAAATGACAGATTTATGCAGGAATAGCGGCGCATTGGTCAGACAGATGCTTCCCATGAAGTTTTCATTTTTATATTTTCTCAGAGAATCGAGCCTTTGATTTAGTGAAATAAAATCTATGGGCGGCTTGTCAACATTTGTCAAAGAAATTTCAAAGTTCACTGGCTCACCGAGTTTCTCAGAAGCCAGTTTTGCCATAAAAATGTGATTTCTATGGCAGGGATCAAAAGATCCAGGGAATACAAGCCTGATCTTTCCGGCCTCTTTATTATCTTCACACTCTTCAGGAGCCTTTGCTTCTTTAAGATTGATTTTTACCATACTCAGAGTATCATAAGGGTTGTTCCGGCTGCACTGCCACTTTTTCAGGAGATCTCCAACAGATCCGGAGAACGACTCGTATCTTTCAATAACTTCTTCTTTTCTTTCTTCTCCGGGTTCAACCCTATTCAGCAGATCGATTTCGTAAACTCCGCAATGGCGGGCAAGTACATTGAAAATAAGGAGTGCAGCTATCTTCTCTTCCTCTTCCCTTGTCCTGTCCACTGTCAGTTCAAGTGAACTTATTCCTGTTTTGCAAGCTGATTGGATGGATACGTGGATCTCGTGTTTCCTGCCTTCCCGCTCATTTGCAGCTTTAAGCTTGCAGGTTGCTCCGATTCCAATTACTTCCTGATCTGCAAACTCATTACCTTTTGATAGGTCTAAAGCTCTCTGGTAAGCGACCATTGCCATTAATCTCGCGGTTTTTCCAGAGCAGTACTTTTCAGGTTTTCTTCCTAGAAAACAGTCCAGTGCATCTGTACTGTATGGAACGACCGCGTCAAGTACGGTTGCAGAACCGCTGCCATGGCGGAGAAGTTCCCCGATAATTTCTGCACCGCCTCCTGTTATTGCCAGAACTGCTTTGCAGGGGGATTTGTGAATCTGAAAAATGAGTTCAACAGGCACAATGTTTTTAAGTACATTATTTTCATCTGCAGCCAGGTTGTCTACCATCAATCCTGTGAATACTCTTAATGAGATTATAAATATTATTATTCACGCCAGCTTGCCATTATTTACTTTNNCCCAGATTCAAAACTTCAAACTTCATGTTCTAATATTTTCATGTACTCAGTGCCATGAAACTGGATTAAAATTGGTTTTCAGGTGCCGGGGCTCTCACTGATCTCGAGCGAAGCGGACTACTTTTTCCCGGAATTCCAAAAAGAGTCTATTTTTTGGTCCATATATAGGGATTTTTCTCCTGTTTTTTCATCTAATGTGGATTTTTTGCCACATGATATATATATCATGTGAACATTTTTCCACATAATGCTGAGTTCCAGGGAAATTGCCATATTTAAGTACCTTAATGAACCTATGAATATATCGGATCTTGCAGAACTTTTAAGCCTGCATTACTCTACAGTATCGAAGGCCGTAAGTTCCCTGGAAAGTGAAGGCTTTGTGCTTAAAGAAAAAAAAGGAAAACATGTGTATATCAGGCGCTCGGATTCCTTGCATTCGAAGTCTCTGGAAGATATTTTAAAAGAATTTCCCAGGCTCCCATTGGGTGAGCTTTTCACTCCTTCTCCTCTGCATGTTTTTTCCGTACTGAAATCGCCGCGCAGTATTACTGAGGTCTCTGAAATAACTGGTCTTGACAGGTCTACGGTATCTGCGGCAATATCAAGGTTTGCAAATTACGGAATCGTGATAAAAGAAAACGGCAGGTTCCTCCTGAGCAGCCGTCATGCCCTTTTTGAGGACTTTGTTGACAATTATTTTAAATTTAGGGCAAACGCGAACCTGAGGGCTATTTCCCAAAATGGGATGTTGATCTGGCAAAGAGGCCCGGAATTTCTGTTCAAAGCGGAAAACCTGAACACTGGCCTCGAAATGGATTTGAAAAATAAAATTCACCCGACAGCTATCAGTGTTTTTCCCGATTACGGTCTTGATGTGATAACCGATATTAACTATTACTTCTTCAGCAAAAGATCACCATCTGAAGAAGGATTCTTTATCCATACAATTTTAATCGACCCCTATAGCCCTATTTACAATTCATATGCTCTTGCGCTTGTTTCCAGGCTTGGATCAAATAATTTTTTAAAGTATGCCGTTTATTACGATATTGAAGCTCACGTAAAAACCCTTCTTGAGTATCTCGATAAAAAAGAGAAAAGCAGTAACTTTGTGCTTCCCTGGAATGAGTATCAGGAACTGATTAAAAGTCTTGCGTAAACATGGCAACCTTCAAAAAACCTATCTGGAAACCGAGTTTAAGAAACTCAATGACAGACTCCCTGAACATGTTGACCTGTATCTTATAGGCGGCGGAGCTATGAGCTTCCAGAACCTTAAGGTGGCTACAATAGATATCGACGTTGTCCTGAAGTCTAAAAGAGAACTTGAACTCATAAAAAACGCTCTTTTATCCCTGGGCTATTTTGTCCCATGTATCCGGGGAGCCTATGCCAAAATGAACACAAGTGCCATACTTCAAAATTCCGATGGCTTCAGATGGGATCTCTTTGTTAAGGTAGTCTGCAACAGCCTGCAGCTTTCCGAATTCATGGCGAAACGTTCCATTGAGCTGTTTACACTGAAAAACGTTTCAGTATACATGCTGGCCCCGGAAGATATCTTCGTTTTCAAAAGTGTGACCTCAAGAGACCGGGATCGTGAAGATATGTACACTCTTTTTACCCGGGGTCTGAACTTTGGCATCGTCCGGGACGAGATTATCTGGCAAAATGAGCACGACCAAAGTTTTGCCTGGATAGCTTTTTTCTTTGACGGGCTTGAGGAGTTTGTGGACAGGTATAAGTCCTCCCATTCTGTCGTCGATGAGCTGCATGATCTTGCTTATCAGGATATGCTGGCTCAGATGCTTACTGAAAGACTGAAGGGTGGACTTAAGACTTTTGATGACTTAAGCCAGGATATGGATTCGAGGGATGTTAAAAAAATACTTAAAGTACTTGTGAAAAAAGGATTTGTTAAACAGATTGCTGAAAGCCAATTTTCATTGAATGACTTACCTTGATGTGTACCAGATGAATTCCCTTAGCAGTGTTGAGACTTTTATCTCGCAGGTCGGTGACAAGAAATCTCAATGCCATAAATCGCCGCCTTTTCTTTTATTTCTTCAAAAGAAGGATACCCTTTGATCTTTTCTCCCTGCAGGACGAGTTTCAGATTATCAACAATATCGTGTTTTACTTCCTTTAATTCTTCCTCAAACTTACAGTAGAATAGCGCAAGGAATATGAGATGCCTGACAGAAGGATCTTTTCCTGCAACAAAAAGCGCATGCCGAAAAATATCTTTTTTTGTAAGTTCTTTTTCCGGCTCTTTCTCCGAATAGTAATAATAGGTTGTTGGTAAAAGGAGCTTGATCCCTTCCTTTTCAAAAACTGAGAACCCGGTCTTTTCCCCAAAATCCCCACCGTATTTATTGGAATAGACAACCTCATCCCTGTCCCTGTAGTATATTACCGAGTTATAGGGCACTCGAGGGTCAAGCAGTCTTTCAATATCTCTTATTTCCTTCAGCAGGTCAGCCACATCCTCCCAGAGCTTTTCGTTGAGCACATACAGATCCCCGTTCTTTTTTACCAGGCTTATTTTCAGGGTTTTTTTCAATAAGGCATAAACTGTGCTTTTTTTTACATCTGCGTCTTCGGTGATTTCATCCACGCTTTTTTCTTCGAGAAGAGAGATGAGTATCGGGATGCCGGAATCTGCCAGTAGAGGAATCAATTTAGGGTAAGAATCGAGAATTTGAGTAAGCCTAACCATCAATGTACTTTTTTTCGGGACGATTTCTCCTGCCGAGAGGGAGGCAAGGCCTTTTTCTTTAAGCTTTAGTACGATCCTGTAGACGTGCTTTTCACTTTTATTGAGAGCTTCGGCTACTGTACTTATTGAGGTATTGCCTTTTGCGAGTTCTGCGATTATTTGAAGTTCGGTTCTGGAGAAATTCATTAATTCCAATAATATGCGAATAAAATATAAAATTTCGCTTTTTAGTGGAAAAATGATGCTTGATGATTTGGTATTAATTTAAAAAATCAGTTTAAGGGAAAGTTTCTATGGGGCTAAAACCAGAAATTTGACTAGTTTAATTTCAGGAGATCTTTTGCACAAGATATTGTCTCGCCAGTGGTAAGACTTTTGCATCTAAAGAGCGACAAAGGCTCTCAATTTTTTGCTGACAGTTTCTACTACGTTTCAGGCAAAAAGAGGATAGATTAGCAAGCTGCTGCGCAATTTCATGTTTCTTTTACAGCAGATGAGTGACCTGAAGTGTGTCCAGCTCAATTGTCTCCGCACTGCGGAGACAATTTGTTCATCAGGAAACGCATCAACGAAGCGGATCATGTGGCGTAGATTTTTTCTGAAAATCCATTGCCATATTCAGTTATCAATTCTCGCCGCAGCGAGGCGACAATTTTCTGCCCATACTCTGCCCTTTCACCTTTGAGAATCTATCATTAATGCGTTTGTCTATATTCCAGTAGAGCATTGTCATTCCGGCGTTAACAGCAGTAGCCACAACAGAGCGTGTCTCTTCAATCATGTGGCAAATATCTGCCAGAAGTAGAGAATTATTTGAAGCTGGTCCGGTTTCCTGTTTGTCCGTACGACTCATTATGTGTTTCTCTATACAGTTTTCCCGGCAATTTACTATCTTTTTTCCCCTATTCATAATTTCCTTCTTTAGAAAAATGAAACATTGTTGGTGTCATAATGAGGGTTCAATGAGTATTTCGATAAGCTTAGAATTTGCCAGAACCTTGAATACTGAAAGTAAAGGTTTTAATGTTTATGCTTATGCATTTCTATAGAAAGGTCATCTCCCCCCTACCGGTGAGAGCTTGGAGTCCCATATAATGGAAGAATAAAAGGAGTTTTGTAAAGGATCAATAAAGTAATTTAAGGCTCCAAGGGAAAAGAATTTAAAAGAGTTTAAATCCGTTTTCGAATGATTTCTGCGCCGCACCCAGGATATTGAAGGCATGAAGTGACCAATAAAGGAGGTAACTAATTTTCGCAATCCGGCTTTAACTTTTTGATGCTCTGAATTTTTTGCTAATATATTCCGGTTCGGATTATCTTAACAATTACTCTACTTTTGGCTTCAATTCTTCTTTTTTCAGTTCTTCTTTTTCCAGTTCTTCTCTTGCTTTTTCTTTTAGTCTTCTGATTTTCTCTTCAGGGCAGGTACATACTATCTGGCGGGCTTTTTCAATGTCAATTTTCTCGTGTTTTGCCAGTTCTTCGGCTTCTTTTTCGCAGTCGTATAGTTTGTTGTAAACCTCGTGAGGGTCACAATTTTTAAGGTCTTCAAGGGTCTTTATGCTGGCGAAGTAGTAAAGCATGAATGCAAGGTCTTTTTCCATTTGGAGTTTTACGACAAATTCCGATTTGCCGATATTCATGTAGGTCTGTGCCCTGTCTATATACATTTTAATCTGGCGCTCCGAATAGCTGCCAAGTCTTTGTTTATGTTCTTTGAGTAAGAAACTCATCTCTTCCCCAAGGTTTCGGGTGTCGAAATTCAGTTTTTTGAGGAGATCTTTGGGATCGCAGGTTGCAAGTTCTTCAATCGTCCTGATTTTTGCACTGTACAGGGCATACGCCAGGTCTTCGTCAAACTTCATCTTTTTGACAAACTCAGACTCTTTGACTTCGTGTTCGGTCCTGGCGCCAAATTCGTCCCTTTTACCTCCGGGAAGAAGTTTTTGGACCCATGAATAAACCCATTCTTCTATTGTTTTTGTGAATATTCCAGCAAAAAAAGAAAACACGAACACGAAATAATCGTTTATCTCGCTCATTTCCTCTATATTTTGAAGATGATTGAAGAGATAAAAGCCTATAATCGCTATAAAAGGTGCAATGTTGATTCTTCTTAAATATGACCAGGCAATGCTGATCTTTTTGTATTCCGGGATAAGCTGGCTAAAGATTTTTTCAATGCTTAAAAAAAGGTAGGAGAGGATACCAATAGACGCTGCAGCTATGATGTAGACTGGAAATTCCAGTTCCTCTATCCCATAAAATGCAACATATGTAATATTATTTAAGTTTAAATATAAGAGTATGAAAGGCCACATAAGGCCTGTAAGAATAACCAGAAAATTCCTTACTATGTCATGAAGATTTTCTATCAGGTCACTTTCGTCTCCCTTCCTCTGCATAAAAAAGACTTCATATAGAATAGCGATAACCGTTGCAGCAATTACAATGAAACTCAGCGGAAGGATAAAGTAATGAATAATTTCTCTTACAGGATAAAAAAATGATAAAAGCAAAGCTAAGAACCCTATAACCACAAAAACAACAAAACACAGGTTCATTTTGTCAAAAAACCGGGACATCCAGCTTAAAAAAAGAAGGTTTCCATAAAAGATTGGTAATAAAAGAATCCATTGAAACTTTTGTATATTTTCTGCTGCGGGGCTCGCTGCATTATTTACTGTACCGTCTATTGTGCCGCTTAAATCCGTATCTATTCCATTTTCCTGTGCATAGCCCCCATAGACCAGCAGATACAAAATTAAAATTAGAAATAGGAGTTTAAAAGCTCCCTTCAGCCTCCCCATAGACAATTATTTGTTTATCTAATTATATATACTTGATTATATATATTGAAAATAATATAATATTATAGTTATTTCTTATTAAAATTACTTTTCCAGAGTGTTTTTTCTTTCCTGGTATATTCTTTCGTAATATTTTCTGTTGTAACATTTCTTTTGTAACTCTTTTTTCATAACTCTTTTTTCATAATATTTCATTTCATAACTCTTTATTTCGCAATTTTTCAAAAGCGTTCCAGCCCGTCCTGATTAAACATTAGATTAGTAAAATCAAATCAACAAGTCCTCAATCCCTGCTTCTCTTACAATCTCAATCGCCCTTTCCTCCTCTTCCGGAGTGATCTCACGTGCGATTTCAGGGTATTCCATTGCATGGTAGCAGGGCCTGTACTGGAACATGAGGTTGAACCTGGTTTCAGGGATGTTTTTTGCAACCCATTCTGCAATTGGTTTTGTGCAGCACTCGAGGTGGCCCGGAAGGACAAGGTGACGGAGGAGGACTTCGGCTGTCTCGTAGGCGAATTTGAAATTCGGCTGAACGATTTCCAGGTAATTATTTATTTTTGAATATTTTCGGGCGCATTCGTTGTTTCCATACTTGAAATCGCCGAGGTAGACGTCTACAACTCCTTCGAGGATTTCTGCAATTTCAGGAGAATGAAACATATTTGAGTTCCAGATGACAGGGGTGTTTTGAGATATTTCTTTAACGGTTTTGAGGATTGTGTATGTATGGGGGGTCGGGGTCACGAAATTCACATTTTTTGCCCCGTGAAGCCTTCTGAGGTCTATTAGCTTTGCAAGTTTGCGCGGCTCAACCCGGGTCCCGCAGTCCGGGCAGGTAGAAATGTCCCAGTTCTGGCAGTAAACGCAGGCAAAAACACAGCCTGAAAAAAAGATCGTATGCGAGGGCACAAGTTCGGGCTCTTCCCCCATATGCAGAAACTCGGAAGCATAATAGGAAACATCTGTCAGCTTGCAGAAGCCTTTTTCACCTATCTCTCTATTGACCCCACAGTCCCACCCACAGCAAGAACAGTTCTCAAGCATCCTGCCCACGATTGCAATCTTGAGGTCAAGCAAAGAGGGACTGGCTTTGGGGATCTCCAGGAAGCTTTCGGTATACAGCCTCAGCCTGTTAGAACTATCTGAATAAACAAGGGCATCCATTGCCTCAATGTCAAGGCTTTCTCGTAGCTTTCTATATTCTTTAATGCTTTCTTTATGGATATTCCGGAGTTCTTCAAGCCCCGCTTCAGGGTCGAATTCAACTGAAATTTTCTCTGAAATTTTGGAGAGGGCAGGCATTTCATCTCCCTGCACCTTAAGGTAACGTTTCAGGTACTTCGGGGCTGCCATATTAGAATATCTGTTAGCATAGCTTAAAGATTTATGGGAAACCCCTGATATAAAATTTAAGATGTTCTCATAGAACCGTATGTACCATATGCAAAACCAGCAATTGAAGAAAGAGATAAAAAGAGATAAGAGATTGAGAAAAAAAAGAGATAAAGAAAGAAAAAGAAGAAAAGAAAAATCTCTCAAAACAAGAGACTAATGGAAAAGTGTATTGCTTATAGTGATATGGTTTTAATTTACAGGCGGGTCTTNNATAATTTACAGGCGGGAAGTTATTTCCTATTTTCCGAAAAGCTTTTCATGACAACGGTCCCTGCCAGAACATCGTGGACCCCCTGTCTCATATCCAGAAAGAGGATAGGCGCGTATATCGCAAATGGTACCAGGAAGTACCATCCCAGATGTTCGTTAATTATGCCTGTCCCGTTAGCAGCTATATCCACGGTTACGAGAACGATAAGGGGAGTTCCCCTTGCAAAATATCTGAAAAATGCCCGCATGAAAGAGATCCTTTTCTCCTCAAAGTCCACTACTTTCAGGTTCATCCATTTTTTTCCGGGTGTTGCCTGCGACTGAGAGCTTTCGAAATAAACGAAGTAGGCAAAAAGTGCAAGGTTTGCAAAAGTAATGCTATATGCCTCAGCCAGAGGACCAGTAATTAATGTGGCCGCAATAAGGATAAGAAATACAAATAAATTTACCAGTAGAATATCAAAAATATAAGCTGCGCATCTTTTCCAGATTTCGCCCAGACGAGCTTCTTCAATCGTCTTTTCTCCATTTATATGTTCAAGATATTTACCACTCTCACCGGTAACATTAACTGTTTCCGTATTTAACCAATCCCCTATTTTCCTTAATTTTTTTAGTATATGATTTATATGCATCCTGGAAAGGTTAAAAATATTTTGGTTAGTTATTGGAGAGCCTTTCTATTTGAGGTTGAATCATTTCAGCAAAGTGAATTTACGCAGGATAGTAAAGATAAATTAGGAAGTGAAAATAAATCCAGAAAAAGATCTCAATCAAGAAATAAAACCTACTTTTCAATGGTTACTAATCATTTTTCCTTTCATTGTTTTCTTTCTGGACAGGGGTCAGGTCCTCGGATCATTTTATGACATGCAGGCAAGGTCAGGATGATGTGCTGTAAATGAATTGAGCCTGGCGGGGGATCGGGAAAATTTTATAAAGGTGCTTCCAGCCGTTACAGCAATGAAATTGTCCTCATAAAAAATGTTTTCACAAGAATGAAACCGAAATCATTTCACAGGTTAAAAGGGCAGACAGACGGAACTGAGAATAACATTGACGCCCTTTCGGATGCTTTGATTGAAAGAAGATTCGGGATAATCCTTATGAAAAATTCTATGTAAGGCGTGACAAACGCAAAGGGACGTTACTACTCTTTTTCTTGTAGACGTGAGCGCTTCTACACGGAAAAGGCTTTGCAGGGCAGGAGAGAGGCTTGATGAAAGAAGAAATATTGAGGATAAAAGAAAGACCCTGGAAGGGAAGAGTGTAATAGATGTTGAAAAGGATTCACTTGTAATAATGGTTCAGGCCCTTGAGGCTATAGGGGACAGATGCGCAATATACGCATTTTCCGGCCATACAAAAGAAAATGTG
>DUIO01000247.1 GCA_013330315.1 Methanosarcina sp.
CAGCTTTCGCTTCAAGGTTATGATTTCTTGCCCATTCAAGCAGCCACAGGGCAAGTTTTTCTTCGTTTTTGGAACGGCGGGGAATTTTATTGATTTCTTCAAACGTTTTGAGGATTTCCTGGGTTTTAGGGTGCATAAAAATCAGCTTGAATTATTAGTGTTACAAAAATGTAAAGATTGAGGTTTATACTTTGACTGTACTTATTTCAGAGTCCGGTTTCGCAGGAATTCGTGAATTCGGATAGATTTCTAGCATTAGTTCTGGTAGGTGCTAATATTCAAAAAATATGTGTGAAACAGACTATTTCTCACCGCTTTTCTCGATGACATTTTGTCTTATTTTTATACTGTATAATTTCTTAACCATATTTTCTGGAACATTTTCTGTATTTATTATTATCGAATACATATTAGTGTTTGGAAGAATGTAAAAAATTATATGCGAATATTAATAATACTCTTTTTATTCAATTGGGGATATATATAGTCTTTTTATTGAATTGATTACTGTAAGTAGTCACATAAAAAGACAGTGGAAAATAAGGGGTGTAGATATGAAAAGTCAAATCAAAAAGACAATAACTGTCTTACTGGCAGTCTGTTTTTTAGTGTCATTGACTGCTATGGCAGTAAGTGCAGTATATGCTGCTGGCGGAGAGCTCGATGATTCGGAAGATAAAGTAGTAAACGAGACGTGTAATGAAGTAAAGAATAAGGGGAACCAAGACAAATCTTTGTATGAACGCCTTGGTGGGATCTATGCCATCGCTCCGGTAGTGAATCGTTTCAGCGATACTATTGTGAATGATCCGATTGCTGGCAAAAATTCAAAGAACCCTGCTTTGAGGGAATGGCATAACGAGAAATTGGACAGATTGCCAGGCCTCAAATTCATGAGAACTCTATGGGTCGCCGCAGTGGCAGGTGGGCCTTTCGAATATACAGGCAAAAACCTCACAGAAGCTCATCATGACTTGCGGATCTCACCCGAGGAGTTCGATGCAGTAGCAGCAGATCTCGAAGAATCACTCGACTACTATAATGTTCCCGAAAGAGAAAAAGAGGAAGTCTTAGCTGCCTTTGCAGCACATAAGGACGAGGTAACTGCCGGTTATTTCGAAGCGAAATTTAACGAAAGTGTAAACAATACTGACAAGTGTTAACAATATTAACAAATGTAAACAATACTGATCTATAATCTCGGAGTTAGTTACTACGGAGTATATTTTGAGAGAAGGTGGGAGTACTACGAAAAACGGAAAATATTCTCTCATTAATTTTTTGGAGTACTTTAGCATATATGAATATACTAATTGTGTGTTGACCTAATTTAAAAAGAAACACTTTCATCTAGTATGTAGGTTATTTTAGCAAAATTATATTAATGTTAATACCAAACAATTTTTAGTTAAGTCAGATTTCGAAAAAACGGTGCTCTGAGTATTTTTCGATAGCGTACAAAAAATTGAGCTTTCTATTAAGCAGAGATCATAAAAAAGAGAATTAATTTGTTAGGAAACTCTGGAAATAAGGATTTGTCTAGAACACAAGACAGCGTATACTTTTTTGCTGTTATCTCCACACTACATTAAACAAAAGGACTTTGCTTTTCTGGCGTATGTGGATTAGATAACAGGGTCTTCTTAAAATACTTTCTGAGAAGATATCAGTTCTTTTCTTTAATTGGATAACTATATGATCATATCAAATTATGGGTAATATCGTCGTCCATACAAAACGAGCTCAAATGTTATAAATCAAGTTAAGAATAAAGCTTTTAAGGAATTTTTAAGCAACATGTACTAGATAACTTTATAATACAATTGGATACTTCCTGATGTGGAATCTGGGTAGTATAATACGTTTTTCTACCGACATGCTGGTTCTTGACATCCCAATTCAATGGCACAGCGCATGACTGAAGAATAAATATGAATCATCGTTCGCTGTTCGTAAGGTTGATATTAAATATCCTGTTTCAGAAGAATAACTTTAATATTTTTTCCTAATAGTAGCCCTGTCAAGTCTTTGGAGCAGGACATATAGGTTTGAACTAGCCGAAGAAACGCCATTCTCCTCAAACTTACTTAACCTAAAAATGAAATTTACTTAATCTATCTATAAAATTACTTAATATATATAAAATTTACTTAATCTATAGATGAGATGATCTCTTTTAATACTCTCCAGGCTTGAACTGCTCCTGTATCTTTATATCTTTATGCAGCGGATAATTAAGCATAGATTGTTTTTAAGAGACAGGACAATGCCAAGAGAGACTATAATAGGTAATGGTAGGCTGGCTATTGCCTTTGATAGGGAATCGAGGATCAGGGATCTGTATTATCCCCAGATAGGCCTGGAGAATCATGTAGGAGGCCATATTTTCAGGAATGGCATCTGGGTAGATGGAAAATTCGGATGGATCGATGGCAGCTGGGATATTAAGATCGAATACATGCCCGAAACCCTTGTCAGCAGAACCAGAGCTAGCCATCCGGAGTTTGGCATCACTATAGAAACTAATGAAGGAATCCATAATTATTTCGATGCTTACCTTAAGAAATTGATAATCCATAATAACGAGGATTCACAGAGGAAAGCAAGGCTCTTTTTCAGTCATGACTTTCACATATACGGCGACGATTTTGGCGATACCGCAATGTATGACTCTGCCCTAAATTCCATAATCCACTATAAGCGTAAACGATACTTCCTTATTGATGGTGTCACTGGTCAGGGAAAAGGGATCTATCAGTTTGCTACTGGAGTCAAAGAGATACCTGGCATGGAAGGCACCTGGGTAGATGCGGAGGATGGACTTCTGGGCGGATTCCCTATTTCCCAGGGATCTGTAGATTCGACGGTTTCCTTTGAGCTTGATCTGGCACCCAGGTCATATGAAATACTTTATTACTGGATAGCGTGTGGCCAGGATTTGACTGATGTCCAGAATCTGGATTCCAGGATTAAAAGGACTGGCGTAGAACAACTGCTCCTGGAGACTGAAAATTATTTTGCCGCCTGGGTGAACAAGAGGGGATTGGACCTTAGCATTCTGCCTAACGAAATAACGAAAATGTTCAAGGAATCATTGCTGATAATGAGGGCGGGTATGGATAATGGCGGTGGCATAATTGCCTCATGCGATTCGGATAACCTTCAATTCAATAGAGATACATATGCATATATATGGATGAGGGATGGAGCTTTCATAGCCAGTGCCTGGGACCTGGCAGGCTTTCAGGATGTTTCCAGGTTATTCTTCCAGTTCTGCAATAAAACGATAACTACCAGGGGGTATTTCGATCATAAGTATGCTCCAGATGGCTCTGTAGGCAGTAGCTGGCTCGCGTCCATAGGCCAAAACGGCAGAATTCAACTTCCAATTCAGGAAGATGAGACTGCTATCGTTCTTTATGCCCTGTGGAAACACTTTGAGAGTCACAATGATATCGAATTCATAGCGAAAGTTTACGATAAACTGGTGTTAAAGGCTTCAGAGTTTCTTCTGGATTATATTGACCCCAAGACAGGTCTTCCCAGGCCGTCCTTTGATCTGTGGGAGGAAAAAGCAGGGACATTTACCTGGACCGCCTCTGCAGTCTATGCTGCCCTGGTGGCTGCTGCTAATTTTGCAAAGGTCTTCTTTGATAGAGATCGTTATGAGATTCTGAGCAGTGCTGCAGAAGGTATTAAAAAAGCAATGATTACCTATCTTTATAATAGCAATATGCACAGATTTGCTAAGGCGATCAATGAGGACGGGTCTCAGGATATGACCATAGACAGCAGCCTGTCAGGCGTCTTTTTATTCGAAGTTTTCGATGCATCTGACGAAGTCGTCGAGGGCACAATGAGGGCAGTTGCGGATAAACTCTGGGTAAAAACGGATATTGGAGGCGTTGCACGCTATGAGAATGATGGATACTTCCGTGTCTCTAATAACGTTGCCGGAAACCCGTGGTTCATATGCACCCTCTGGCTAGCCAGGTGGCACATCGCCAGGGCTTCTGGGCCGGACCATCTCAAAGAGGCCTTAGAGCTGCTTTTCTGGGCTACGAAACACGCTCAACCTTCAGGGGTAATGGGGGAGCAAATAGACCCAAATACTGGAGCACCTTTGAGCGTTTCTCCTCTATTCTGGAGCCATGCGGAGTTTGTAACCGCTGTGTGCGAATATTTGAACAGGTATAAAGAAATATCATCTTTTGTCGCCAGCAAGAGAAGGGGTGCAGATGTACCTGAGACTATGTAATACGGATGATGTTCCGGCCGGAAGTATGAAGAAATTCTATCTAAGGGGACAGGAGTTCCTGGTTGTCAATTTAAATGGTCAGTTCCACTGCCTTGATGGTAGGTGTACCCACGCAGGGGCACCCCTGGCAGAAGGGAGTTTGGATGAAGAAGTCCTTACCTGTCCCTGGCATTATTCACGCTTCAAAATCACAGATGGCTCAGTGATTAATGGACCTGCAAAAAAGCCCCTGAATGTTTACAGATACGAGATAAAGGACGGTCAGCTGCTGTTAGAGCTTAAGACAAAAACAAGCTTTTATACTTTATAATATGTTTTCAAAGTAGCTTGAATAATGCCATTCATCGGTATTCAGATCTCTATTATTATTATTATTATCTCTACTATTGTTATTATATCTATTATTATTTATTATTACTATCATTATTACTATTTATTATTGTTATTAATATCTATTATTATTATTATTATTATTATTATTATTACTATTTTTATTGACATTGTAGATTAGAACTGACATAAGTCTATTTATTGGAAAAAGATGACAAAAGCCAAAATTCACTAATATTTTCCGTCCAAACAAAAATCGTAGATTGCATAGTATTTCTGGAAAGGGAAACAGCACGGGAAATGGCATACATCATAGATCAAATCAAGAAAAAAAGAGTAATTAGAGTAGAACCTGAAATAATAAGGTCTGGAAACCTTGATTCTTTTTGAGGATTTTGCTTGCAAATTAATCATAGCCGGGAAAGTATTCTTGCCTGATCTGCTCCTCCGGAACGCCCAGCTCCTTTAAAAGAGAGACCATTGACTCTACCATTTTCTGCGGACCACTTGTATAAAATGTGCGTTCCGGGTAATCAGGTATGAATTTTTTTACCATTTCAGTATTGATCCTGCCTGATGCTCCTTTCCAGTATGGATCGGGTTTGGTAATTGTTTCGATTACTTTTATGCTGGAGTTTTCCTTCTGAATGTCTTCAAATTCATTTCTGAAGGCTATATCATCCTCAGACCTGTTGGAATAAAGCAGGGTTATGCTAACACCTGACTTCTGATCGATAGAGTATTTAATTATGCTTCTTAATGGAGTTATACCTATACCCCCGGAGAGCATGCCTACCTTATCATAATCTCCCTGGAAGGTGAATTTGCCAAAAGCCCCATTCATGGAAACCTTATCACCCACACTCAGGCTTGCCAGAGCGTTTGCGAAGGGATGGCCTGTCAGTCTCTTGGTAATCTCGAGAAAGTCTTCAGTAGGGCTACTGGACAAGGTAAAGTGCTTTGTCATCTCATCAGGACCGTTACCCAGAGTCACGAATATATACTGGCCTGCAAGGTAATGAAATCCCTGAGGCTTCTCAAATCTTATGCTCTTTATATCAGGTGTTCTCTGAATAGTCTCAATTACATTTGTTTCAAAAATCATTTTACCCCAACCACTCGATAGAAACTCGCGGAAATCGATCTTTGTATAATTTAAGTAAACCGGTATATAATAAAGATATGCAACAGGATTTGCATGGTTGAATTTACCGGCATATTAAAAACTGCTTTTTCAGCTCAACCGCATAAGTGATAATCTTTCTGAAAACTGGAAAGGCTTTTAAAAACTGGAAAGGCTTTTAAAAACTGAAAAGGCTTTTATGTCCTAAACCCAAGATATGAAATGAATATTTTTTGATTAATATTATTCGGGGGATAAATGAATATGAGTGGTAATTCAAAAGTTCCGTACACGATAGACAATATCAAAAAATGTATGTGTCCGAAGTGTCCTGTTCAGGCTGATAGTAAATGCGCAAAAGATAAACTCAACAGCTTAACAAAGGAATTGGGAAGCATACAGGAAGGAGGGGTTCCGGAACCTCAAAACGTCCCGGGAATATACTGTTCGACTGGTAAAGCCACCTGTCAGGACCTTAACCCTGAAGAACAATGCATATGTTATACCTGCGCTATCTGGAAAGAGTACAAGCTTGGAGACGGTACTCCTTCGATGTATTTCTGCCAGAACGGTAAAGCAGTTTGATTCTGACAACTCCTGTCACTCAGTTAGAATTTTTCTTTGATAATCGATAATAGAAAAAACTTTCTTTCGATGAAGAATTCTACATTACATTTTTTATAACCACCTCCAGGATATTGATATTGTGGAGTTATGAGGTAAAATATATGCATAGATAAAATATATGCATAGGTAAAATATATGAATAGTAATTTCTAATATGCATAGTAATCCCTATCAAGTTTTGTGGTTTTATAGTACTTTTTTGATTGTAAACAGGTTCAAGATAATTTTGAATAATATTTGAAAAAATGTTGGCGGAAGGTAAAATGTTTCCAGGCTCAAGACCCTTTATGCTGTCTGATCTCTCACTACTGATCCAGATTTCAGCTTTTTTCCTTCTTATATACGCGGTTTACAGGAGAAGGAAAAGCATAGCCAGCCACGGGAAAATTGCATCAGTTGCTTTTTATCTGGTATTACCTGCAATATTTTACATGGTGTATAACAGAGCGCAGGGTCTCACACTGCCTTATTACAACTGGATTCTGAGCTTTCACATGCTTCTTGGTATCATGACAATTATCACTGGAATTATATTCGTTACTAATCAGTGGAAGTGGAAAATAAAAAAATATATGGATCTTGAAATTCTGCTGTGGACAGGGACTTTTCTTCTAGGGATCACTGTTTATATACTACTTTTCTACCCGGTTTTACTTGAATCTGTTTCATTGTTGAGGTTTGTTTGATGGAAACGACATTAGAAAAATCATGGGTGAAAGGGCTGAAGTCAATATACCAGTAAACATAAAAAATAAAAAAGGTAAGAGGAAAGACAGATATAGGCAGATTGGAAAGAATTCCAAGACTAAAATGTAATAGATTTGATTTTTCTACTTTCCTTCATTCAGCCTACTACATGCGAATTCTGATTATCTTTATCTGTTACCATGAACTTTATAATAAATTCAGTTCCATTAGTCCTCTTCAGTTCAAGTTCTCCATCCAGCTGGTCGACAAGTGAAGTTACAAGCTGCATTCCAAGACTATCAAGATTTTCGATATCAAATTCAGGAATGCCCACTCCATTGTCTGAAATTTTCAGGGTAAAATTCGTAGACTCACATTCTTTTTCTTTAAACTCTGCGGGTTCCTGCCTGCAAAGTTCTATTCGGATTTCTCCTTTATCCCTTCCTGTAAATGCATGCTTGAGGGAATTGGATACAAGCTCATTGACAATCATTCCTAACGGGACTGCGGTATCCATATCAAAGAAAAGGTTTTCTTCCAGGTCCATCCTTAAGGCGATCTTTGTGTCCCCAAGGCTATATGTCTCGAAAAGAGTTTTAGTGAGTTCCTGAATATATGGAGAAAAGTTCAGTGTTTCGAATCCTCCGCCCCTGTATAGTTCCTCGTGTATTAAAGCCATGGATATCACTCTGTCCTGGCTTTCTCCAAAAGCTTCCAGTACTTCTGAATCCTTAATATCCTCTCTATTTCTAAACTGTTCAGCCTGAAGATCAAGCAGAGAAGAAATTACCTGAAGGTTATTCTTAATTCTGTGGTGAATTTCTTTTTTACGGGAAACTTCGATATTAGTAAGAGCTTCTTCAGCTTTTTTGCGCTCTGTGATATCCTGAACTATTCCTCTCATTCTAACAGGTGTGTTTTTCTCATCAAAAATAGCTCCGCCTTCGGAATAGATTATACGCTCTTCTCCGTCAGGTAAGATTATTTTATATTCAATATGGTACGATTTTC
This sequence comes from Methanosarcina sp., assembly GCA_013330315.1. GTDB lineage: Archaea > Halobacteriota > Methanosarcinia > Methanosarcinales > Methanosarcinaceae > Methanosarcina > Methanosarcina sp8098u. The sequence goes on from DUIO01000247.1 coordinate 8,037, forward strand.
CGTTTAATGCTTCGTTAATAGCATTGCTCACATAATCTAAATCATCTGGATGTATGCAATTTAAAAATGTGTTGTGGTTTAGCTCAAATTGGGAATCAAGCCCAAAAATATTATATAGTTCGTCAGACCAGTATTCCTCGCCAGTTGCAATTTTCCAGTCCCAATTTCCAATGTGAGCTATTTTTTGAGAGTCAGCGAGACGTTTTTCACTTTCTTTTAATGAATTATAAGCTTCTTGAAGTTCGACTGTGCGTTCTTTAACTTTTTCTTCTAAAGTATCATATGATTTTTTAAGGGCCTCCTCAGCCCGTTTACGCTCGGTAATGTCATGATAAGTGCAGATTACCCTGTATATATGTCCGTCTTCTTTCATGACCGGCTCGGCGCTTATCAACATCCAGGTAAGTTCTTCCGCCCCTGGATTTCTCACGGCAACAAGCTGGCTTTTTACAGGCTTACCGGTTATAACCACTTTCCGAACCGGATGATCATCTACATGCAGCGGTTTGCCATCCTCTCCATAGACTTTCCATCGGCTCCAATCCTGACTATTAACATTTAAAATATCGAGTTCATCGTCCAGACCGAACATCTGCATAAATGACGGATTGACCACAGCAAACCTGCCGGCCTCATCTATGAGCGTAACTCCGGATTTTACATTATGGAACAGCCCACGGAACTGGTCTTCGCTGTACCGAAGCGTTTCCAGAGCCTTTTGAAGCTCTTCCTCCACCCTCCTGCGCTCTGTGATATCTATGAATGCAGAAACAGATCCACGCAGGTTTCCCTGCTCGTCGCGTAATGGTCTTGCATTGCCCAATAAATGCCTTACTTCTCCGTCAGCAGATTCGATATCCAGCTCGCAGTTGTTTATTTCAATACCTTTAGCCGACAACCGTGACGGCATTTTTTCAGGCGGGATTTCCATCCCATTCTTGAATAACTTAAAAAATTCCGATTCTTTACCTTCATGAGCGGTTTTTGATAAGTTTGTACCTAAAGGAATTTTTAGCCATTCATAAGAAAGACGGTTACCAGTTATCCGAAGCGCCTGCGGGTCATGTGCTGTATACACAGCGACAGGAACTGTATCTAATACTGCAGTCAGTTCGCTGGAGCGGGCACGCTCACGTTTCTCGCTTTCCCGCAGTGCTTCTACCACAGCGTCACGTTCAGCCAGCGATTGAGATAGCTTGATATTGCTATAACTTAACTGTGAGATCATATTGGCAAAGGTCATGAAGAAGGCCATGCTTGTATCGATGGCTTCCCTGCTCAGCCTTGGAACTTTTTCAAGCGCTGCAATGTATTCTTCCTCATTGAAGCCGTATTTTCTGGCCTGAGACCGAAAGAGCTCATAGTCAAGGGGCTCATCCTCAAAAAAGAATTGTCCTGAGAAGATATTACCTATATGCTGTCCTTCCACCATAACCGGAGTCACTACATCCCACATATTGTTTTTACATTTGTACAGCTTATAGCTTCCAGGAGCTATACCGGTAGACAGATTTATGTCACTTTCTATGCAGTGCTTACAGGATTCAGGATTAACCCTGTGGAATTTCGTGCAGATATCCTGCCATCCAACATTTACCAAGACATTGCCCTTAAGGTCAAGTAAGCCCATAGGGATGTGAGCAAGCCTGTAAAAATCATTCATAAGCGACTGGATCGCTTTAGAATCAATAATATTGGCAAGTTCTAAAACAGTATCATCCTTTTCAATGTCAAACACAGTATTAGAATTTGTTGATGGAGATTGCCCTATTTTCACTTTCATTTTCACCTTGAGCTCCGTTACATGGACGACAAAATGCCTGACCTTCAATGATTAATGAATTGTAAGTATTTTTAAATCCGTATTCTTTTACTTTCTATTATAACAGATTATCATCCGCATTAGCTGTATTTCTAATTTGAATGCAATTACTGTAGTGCCTACTCCCCTCGATTTATACCATTCATACTATTCAATTTGAATTTCTTTTTTAGGCTACTATAACAAATTATAAGCTACACATAATAGAAGTAATTTTTATAAAAATGTATGTTAATAATAAATTGTTGCAATAATTCATCTAATTTTGAGGCTCTTTAAAGTGATTTCAAAATGAAAGCCAAGATTAATCCCAGAGTTAAAGATAATGAAGCGATAAAAACCAAAAAAGGCTAGAAAAGCTAGAAATTAAAAGAATCTAGCCTGAAAAACAAAATGGATCGGAACCTGGCTGCACCTCAAAGACACTTCCTATACTTTTATTTCATTATTTGATAATTTCCAAGATGTTCTTTTCAACTTCTTTTTGTGCAGGACTTCCAGACAAGCCGGTTGAGGTTTTGATACCATATCAATTAAAGCCCTTTTCACGGGATAAGAAGGTATATTCAGACCTGTAATGNNTACCTGATTTTTAAAGTCTTTGATATTTGAAGCCTGGTCACGCTTTTTGAGTTCACTTCTGGATTTGCTTACTACCTCTTCACTGGGTATGCCATGTTCATCTTCCACTGGAACTTGAAAGTAGACCAGTCATCGGCGATCTCCCTGAATCTCACGTACTCCATATCCTGAGGTGTGAGGTCAAGCTGCTCTTCAAT
>DUIO01000217.1 GCA_013330315.1 Methanosarcina sp.
CCGTCAGGAAAGCAGTGGATGATGGAGTTATAAGTCAGGAAAGGTTTGACAGCTATCATAAACTGAACGATGAGCTGGCCTTTCAGGCAGATAAGGCTGAGATCGGTTTGAAGGGAGTTGAGAAGAAAAAGTGGAAAGGGGTAGCGGTTGCAAGGAAGTATGTCAAGTCTAGGGAACAGTGATAGAAAGTCACCTATCAGGATAAAGCAATAATGTAGAGCTATGTTCTTTTGCTTAAAACAAGGGAGATGGCTCAATTCCTGAACGGTAAAAAGAGGAGGATTGATTTTACCACTCCTGCTTACACGATTTATAGACATGGTGCGAATGAAATAAGGAGAACAGGTGACATCAATCTGAATGCCAGATTTATGAAGGAACTTGCAAATAAGCTCGTTTGAGAGCTTATTCCTTTTTTTTTCTATACGTCATCATGCTGCAAAACAAAAATAATTATGTGTTCACATTAATCAAAATATTTATTCCATGGAACTATTTGATGGTTTATTCAGATGTAAAATTTGGGGGAATTCCATATTAATTCATGTGAACTATTGCTCTTATTAAAGAAAAAAGCTGTCAACATATCTTCTGAGTATTTAACAAGGATAAATGAAAAAGAAACAGAAGATACTCAGAGCCCTTGTGGAAATCTCCAGTACAATATCCAATGTCTTGCAAGATATAATCGCAAGAAGTTTTCTGAGTTAAAAGAAAGGGATTGCACTGATTTGTCTGAGGAGATAGACATTGGAAAGCTTGAAGATTTTACTTTCAGGATTAACAAATACATGGATGAGTATTCTCCTGATCAAAGGGATTTGAAGGAATATACTCGTATTATTTCTACATATCTGACCTTTATAGTGAAAGAACCACTCCACTCACCGGGAATGAACGTAAATGAAAATCAGACGATCTTTGAAAATGATGGCGTTTATTATTGTCCTGCAAAGAGTAAGCATATATTAGAGGAAATGTCCTTATGCAAATACTGTGTTTGCAGGGTAATCCAACCATTGCCTACCTATGTATAGGTAGGTATTTAACATAGGAGTATTATCTTTAATTTAAAGAATAAGAATATATGTGGATTTATATGACAAAACTTAATCCTACTAATCAACAGATACTCCATTATGCAGGACACTTTTTGCAATGTAGGGGCTATAATGGATTTAGTTACAAGGATATTTCCCAGAAGCTTGGTATAAAAAATGCTTCAATACACCATTATTATCCTAAAAAAGAAGACTTAGTTGCTGCCTTGCTTGAAGAAAGAAGAAAGAACTTAGCAATATCTATTGCACAAATGATGGAATCTAAAAAGTCTGCTCGTGAGCAGCTTCAATATTATTTTGATTATGCATTGCAGGAGTTTGATGAAGGTAAATGTATCTGTCCTCCCGGCTCAGTGATAATAGATTTCCAAGAACTCCCGGAAAAAGTTAAAAAGCAAGATATGTTGCTATTTGACGATATTCTTGACTGGCTTACCAATGTTCTCAAAACTGGCCTGGAACAAGGTGAATTTAATTTTTCATGTCCAGTCGAAACACATGCAGAAATGGTAGTTGAAACTTTAATGGGTGCCAGACTTTTGTCCAGCATTAAAGGCAGAAAGACGCTTGTCAGATCAATTTCTTCGATCAAATCCTGTCTTGGATGGAGGGATTGATTTTTTTTAATTAACATTAGCCTATCTACGTGTAGGTAGGCACGTTATATTCTCACATTATTTTTTGCTCAAAAGAAATGAAACAAATAAAATACATAAAAATGGAGGAGATCGTTAATGCCCGTTATGAGTATAATCTCATGTAAGATAATGCAAGATGAAATTGTCTGGCTTTTTAGCAATGATTCTGAAGTTGATAAGATCATAATCGTAGAAAACAATAACATTTCAGAATTTACATCAAAACTCAATGAACAGCATGTCTCTCATGAGATTGTTCCTTTTGAAAAGATGACAGATATTCTCGGGGAAACGGATGAATATGAATCAATTGTAATAGTTAATATTCTGGAACTTGGACTTCATGCAGTGCCAAAAACGCTGAAATCCGAAGTTTACCAGAGTATTAGAGAAATGATTCCTTTCTCCGATGGTATACTCCTTTTTTACGGTCTTTGTGGTAATGTCCTTGGTAAGGTAGAAGAGGATTTCTGCCTTGAAAAAGATGGTTGCATCGTCCGAATACTCCGGGATGATGAACGAATTGTGGATGACTGCATCGGAGCTACAGTCGGCGGCGGAGCAAATTATCTGAAGCTGCTTAAAACCCACAGTAAGGAACCTGCTTTTTTCTTCACTCCCATGTATGCCAGTTCATGGAAAGAACTTCTAGGCTTTGCCAAATATCATTCTGATCCCGAAAAAGCGCTCAATATGGCAAAAATGGTCAATGACCTTGCAGGATATTCAAGGGTTGCAAAGGTAAATACAGGCCTTACATATGTGAAAGATATCGATGCAAAGATTGAAGAGTATGCCAGTTTGTTTGGGTACAGTACCTTTGAGATCAGTGGTAATCAGGAAATATTCGAGAAATGTTATCTCTCGATGAAGGATGAAATAAAGAACAAAACTATATAAAAAATAATTATGCCAGTGTTAAGTGTAGTTGCCTGCGAGATGCTTGAAGATGAATTAGTGTATGTTCTCTCAAAAGACCTTGAAATTAAACAGTTATTTGTAGTAGAGAATATAAACAGTTTAAGATTTGTACAAAAACTTAAATCTGAGAATCTCAAGCCTTTTATGTTTTCGTCTGACAGGTTATATTCTATCGTTTCAGAGAGCAATAGAAGATTACCTGATAGTTTCACGAAGATATTTTCGAATATTCCTATCTTCAAGAGAACAAGTGGTGCATTAAATAAAAAGAAGGGACAACAATTAACAGTTATTGTGAATCTTCTTAGAAAAGATTTGCATTCTGATATTGATCATTTGCAGTCAGAAGTATATCGGAATTCCAAAGAAATGTCAAAAATATCAGATGGAATCCTTCTTTTCTATGGAAAATGTGGGTATAGTTCTGAAAAAGTACAGGACGATTTGCGGAGGCTTGATTGCCCTGTTTATTTTTTGAGGGATGATGAAAAAAACATTGTTGATGACTGTGTTAGCGTAGCACTTGGAGGAAATAAGATCTATACGAAAACAATGCTACTTGGCAACGGCAAAGGAGCCATATATGCAACTCCAATGTGGCTTTCCAGCCTGAATGAAACGGATTACAGATCGACTGTATCTTTTAAGAATATCAGTAAATATCTCAGCAGTCCGATGTATAGTCTTCTTTTTAAGATCAACAATCAAAATTATAAAGATAATAATTTTCGTAGAAATGCTTCTGAATTTGCAAAGATCTTTGACATGGAGACTATTGACGTTGATGGAACAATGGATATAGCTATCAATTCATACACGGAAGCTAAAACAAGTATTTACGAGAATATGGAGTACTAAAGTCAAACACATTGTGGTCAAACAAATCTTTGGTTACACCGGAGCGACAATACTTCCGGTGCAAGACCTGTTATTCTTATTAACAAGATCGATCTTGTCGAGAGCCTGCCGGATGATGTGTCAGAAACGATACAGGAAATAAAGGATATCGCTGACGATGTTCCGGTGATAACTCTCAGTGTCCTCTCAAATACGAATCTGGAATAGCTAGACTCTTTCATGAACCCGGATGAAACAATAGCACTCATCGGTTCCTCAGGAGTTGGCAAATCCACTGTCATCAATGCCATTTTAGGCCACGAAATCCAGAAGACCTTAGATGTACGTGAAGATGACGATAAACGAAGACACACCACCACTGTAAGACAGCTTTTCCTCCTCCCCAACGGCACGATCTTCATCGACAACCCCGGCATCCGTGAGATACAGCTCGGGGATTCGTCAGATGGTATCGACAGGACATTTTCCGATATTGCCGAACTTGCTCATAATTGCCGTTTCAAGGATTGTACGCATCAGAATGAGCCACACTGTGCTGTCAGGAAAGCAGTTGATGAGGGAATCATAACTCAGGAAAGGTTTGATAGCTATCATAAGCTAAGCGATGAGCTGGCTTTTCAGGCAGATAAGGCGGAGATCGGCTTGAAGGGAGTTGAGAAGTAAAAGTGGAAAGGGGTTGCAGTTGCAAGGAAGTATCTGAGGTCTAAGGAAGAGCGATAGAAGGTTTAGTATGGGGAAAAGATGACTTACTGAGTGACTTACTGAGTGATTTACTGAGTGACTTCCGAGGTCGGATTTTAAGTTGTTGTCGGAGAATGATTTTTGGAATGTGGAGAAGGTGCTGTTCTGCAAGGCAAGGAAGGTTGTTGGGGAAACGATGCGTGAGGGCATTTATTTCTTCATTTGTCTGAGATTTTTTAATAGATATTATTTTTGAGAGGATTAAATTACTATAGAAACTGAAAAGAATAATTTTAAATAAGTTTTAAGCATTCATTTATAAAAAATAACAATGAATTTTAAGTACCTTTCAAAGATGGTTTACGTTTATATGGGTAGCTATGTGCAAAATCTTGGAGTTATACTATGCGTGAAGATAGACAAAAAACATATGCATTTAATCTCCTTACAGATGAAATTGTAGATGATGATTTTTTTGAGGATAAAACACATGAAAATGTAGCTGAGACGTTGCATAAATTGATAGACTCTAATGATAATGGTTTTACTATTGGATTAGAAGGTTCATGGGGCTCTGGGAAATCCACGGTAATATCAATTTTGAAAAAAAAACTTAATAATTCTTCTTTTCACTACTTTTACTTTGATGCATGGGCGCATGAAGGGGATCATCTTAGAAGAATATTTCTTGAATCTTTAATATCACAATTGGATGTAGAATCTGAAAAACTGAAAGAATTAAAAGAGGAGATTTCAAATAGAAAACGTACAACTATCACTAATACTAAACAATATGGTACAAAACTTGGAAAATACTTAGCTGCTTCACTT
>DUIO01000183.1 GCA_013330315.1 Methanosarcina sp.
GCCCAAGCCCGATCTGAACAATAACTTTCCCTCGCTCAAAAGGATCTTCCCGGGCTTTTACTGCTCCGTAACCTAGTTGTCCCAGGCCCGGCCCGACAGGGAATATAAGAGTCCAGACGTAAGTCCAGCTTTCCCAGTCTCCTATCCCATACTGGTAAAAAAGGATAAAGCCAAACATATTAAGAGTCCAGCTAAGAGAGGCGATCCATTCTCCAATGCCGCTCTCTGTTTCCAGGGACGTGGCAAAGAGAAACATTCCTGCGATAATGACATACATCGGAAGAATAAACCTTCCAGGATGGACTTGCCTTGAAACTATCAGGCCAAACACTACTGCAAGAAGAAAGAATATAAGGGCAGCCGTTAATATGCTGTGATCTGTTCTATTCTGCCAGTTTTCCTCCATGGCTCCTCTAGTTAATCCAATTCTTATTCCACAGTGCCATTTCAAGTCAATGTGGCATCACTTTATTTTATTGAATGCCATTTGCTTTGTTTTATACTTATCTGGCACATAACAATTATAACGTAATATCTCTGGTAATACTGCTACTGAATACTATTTACGGTATTATTTTATTATATTATGTCCTGTTATATGATACTGGTATATTCTACGGTGCTGGTATATCCTATGATACTGACATATTCTATGATACTGGTATATTCTGCGATACTGATCCGCATACAATAACATTGTACAATACCATAATAATATTCGATATTCTCTCCGAATACAGGGTATTCTTCTTGAATCCAGAATACTCTCCTGTAGGCTTGTTAGAATTTTCCTCTCCATCAGAAAAATAATTTTTCCGATATAATTAAGTTGAATTAAGTTCCATATATAAAAGGGGTCTATAGCTGACAGATAATGAAATTAAGAAATCCGAAGATGAATGGAAGAAAATTCTCACTCCTGAACAATATCACGTTCTGAGACAGAAAGGTACGGAAAGACCTTTTTCCGGCAACCTGTACTATAATAAAGAAAAAGGGGTCTATACCTGTGCTGCCTGCGGGCAGGAACTTTTTTCATCCGATACCAAATTCGAATCCGGGACTGGCTGGCCAAGTTTCTATGATGCTATTTCCAGTGATAGAGTCCGGCTTCGGGAAGACACGAGCTATTTTATGAACAGGATCGAAGTGGTTTGCTCTCGCTGCGGAAGCCATCTCGGACATGTCTTTGAGGACGGACCCGCACCCACAGGAAAGCGTTATTGCATTAACTCCGTTTCTCTTGGTTTTAAGAAAAAAGAAGAGACGGAAAAACGGGAAGAAGCAGGAAAAGAGAACTAATAATAGAATAATTAAAATGAATAAAAATAAACTCTGAAATATACGGGCTTCAGGGAGCATCGGAATTTCAGAATTTAAGTTTCAGGTATTTTTAATCAGGAAAAGGAGGTCCTGGTGAGTTTGAATCTTACGAAAAGACAAACGGAGATTGGAGGATTTTTAATTTTTCTGGTCCTCTACCTTGCTTTTTTCAATATATTTTTCCGCTTTGAAGGAGTCGGTTATCCTATTTATGCACCTGGAACCCTTATATTTGCTTTTTTTGGGTACTGGCTAGGGGGATACCTCTATGATAGGTATCTAAAATAAAGATTGCAGTCCCCAATAATAGTCCCAATGTTCTTATCTAGAATTCTTAATGAGTTCTGATTTTTCATAATATTTATTATGAATCATAACAATCTATTCAATATATGTTAAAAGCAATAATTTTCGATGTGGATGGGGTTCTTGTGGACTCTATGCGTTTTCAGGCTGACGCATGGGTAAAAGCCTTCCAGGATATTGGTATCACCATTAGCAGGGAGGATATTTACGAGCTCGAAGGTTCGAATGACAGAAGACTGATCAAAGCGATTTTTGAAAAAGCCGGAAAAGAATCCGAACCCGAACATTTTGAGCAACTTCCTGAAAGGAAAAGCGAAGCTTTCGAGTTTGATAGCGTAAGGCCTTTTGAGGGCATTCAGGCGCGCCTCGATGATCTAAAGAAACACTTCAAGCTCGCTATGGTTTCCGGCTCAAACCGCATAACCGTAGGAAAAGTGGTGGACAAGTTCTTTCCAGGTTACTTTGACGTTGTTATTAGCGGGAGCGATCTGGAACGCGGAAAGCCTGACCCCGACCCGTATCTTAAAGCGCTTGAAATGCTTGACCTTACAAAAAATGAATGCATTGTAATTGAAAACGCGCCTTTGGGTATTACAGCTGCCAAAAGGGCAGGGCTTTATTGTGTTGCAGTTGCCAGTATGCTCGAACCTGAAAAAGTGCAGCACGCAGATCTAGTGCTTGAAGATCATGCTGCTCTGCTCGGCTACCTGAAGAGCCTGATACCTGAAGAATCACAAACGGAATAAGCTCCGGATTTTCCTTGATAACTTATTCAGGCCCGTATAACCGGTTTAGTCTGCGTGATTTTAGTCTGCGTAATATTAGGACTCACGGGTACTGGGAGAGCTTTGAAGAGATTTCTCAGGAAGCTTTTTCCCTAACTTCTTTTTCCAGCAATTTTCTAATTGCTTTGGGACCATTCAGCTCAGCTGCAAGCCTTTGTAGTCTTTCTACTTTATTCCTGTATTTTTCATCTTCAAGAACTTCCTTTGCACATTCCAGAATAACTTCAGGTGGGGTGGAATAACTGAGCATCCTTCCGTAGCCTTCCTCTTCGATCACTGAAGCGTTGTTCTCCTGTTCGCTGTGGCCCTCATCAGGGAAAGAGAGAACAGGAACTCCAAAGCTTAAAGCTTCCATGATTGTACTGTGCCCGCCGGGAGCTATTACCACATCCGAACTCTTGATATACGGAAAAGTGTCTTCTACAAACCTGAGAATCTGAGCGTTTTTCGGCACTTCCCTGAACTTTGAGGGATCAAGGTTTGGACCTGAAATCAGCGTATAGTTAATTTCCGAGTCAAGTGTGGCAGTTGTGAGCACCTTCCTGAAAATAGGTTCCCTGTATCCAAAACCTCCTATAAGCGAGACGATGTGGGGTTTTTCCAGAGGAATCTCTACTATATCTTCATACTTATCCTTTACAAGGGGGCCGCTGTAAAACAGTTTTTCCTTCAGTTTGGGGGAAAAATTAAGATTTTTCCTGCAGACAGTATAAGGCAGGGGGTAATCAGGAATAATTATTTTGTTAGTTTTCTCAAAAACTTCTTTGTAGAATTTCTTTGTCAGCTCTCCAAGAATCCTTATCGGAACTCCCCTATCCTTAAAAAACTCTTCCATGTTCGACTGGTTGACTATGAGATATACAGGGGTCTTAAGAACCATAGCTGCAAGAGTCCCCAGGTAATAACTATCCGAGACTACTACATCAGGTTTGAAATCCCTGATCAGTTTGAGAACCTTTGGACCTCCGAGCGGCTGGGCATTTTTAAGAGTCGCTTCAATTGACCCTGCAAGGTCAAGCCCTCCAGCTTTTCCAACCAGCTTTATTTCCGAAGGTATTTCCTGTACCTGATAACCGGACTTTTCAACCAGGTCTTTCGAGTAGCCATAAGCCCCAAATTCAACCTCATGCCCGGCAGTAAGAAGTTCTTTTCCAAGCGCAAGGCAGCGGCTTGTGTGGCCAAGTCCTTCTCCACATATGAAAATTATTATTTTCATCCTTTATCCCTCTTTTTCAGGATGTGTTTATTTCTATTTGCTTTTTCCCCTAACCTCAACTCTTATTGCTTTGATTTTTTCTTCCGCATTTATGTCCTGTGTTTTTCTTCAAGAAACTTTCTTACAGCCGCAGGTCCGTCCAGCGCCTCGGCAAGTTGCATTAGCCTGAGGGTTTTTCTACTGTAACTTTCATCTTCCAGAACTTCCCGGATACAGGCAAGGATAACCTCCGGGGGTGTCAGGTAACTCATTCGCTTTCCGTACCCTGCCTCTTCGAGCACTGTGGCATTATTTTCCTGCTCTCTGTGTTTTTCATCCGGAAAAGATAGTACAGGAAGCCCGAAGGAAAGACTCTCCATAATGGTCCCATGCCCCCCGGCAGTAATTACCAGGTCCGAGCTTCTGTAGTAAGGAAAGGGGTTGTCCGTAAAACCGGTAAACTCCACGTTGTCAGGGATTTCGGGAAACTGCTCGGGGGCTATTCCGGGACCTGAGATAAAGGTGTAATGAATATCGAGATCAAGTTTTGCAGTCTCAAGCACACTTCTGAAAATGATGTCTCTGTATCCGAAAGCTCCTATTGTTGAAAGAACATTCGGGTGCTTGAGGGCCATTGATCCTGCTTCCTGGTATCTGCACCGGATAAGAGGACCGCTAAAAAAGATATTGTTATTAATGCTCCTTGAGATCGTGAAATTCTTTCTGTTTACTGAGTAAGGAAGAGGGTAATCAGGGACTATTATTCCGTTAACGCTGCTGAATATGTAATTGTAGAACTTTTTGACAAGTTTTCCTGCCGCTCTTAAAAGATAGCCTTTTTTCTGGAAAAATTCTTCCATATTGAACTGGTGTCCGATAAAGTAGACCGGGACTTTCTTTGCCTGTGCAGCAATGATGCCTGCGTAGTACCCGTCCGAAAGTACAACATCAGGACCTGTTTCTTCAATCAGCCTGAAGAGTTTCCTGAACCCGGAAGGTGAAAGGTTATTCAGAGTTTCTTTAATGGATTTTCCAATGTCAAAAGTTCCGGTGTCTCCAGCCAGCTTTATTTCCGGCTGGATCTCCAATGCTGAGTAGCCTGTTTTTTGTACCAGTTCCATGGAGTAACCATAAGCTCCAAAGTTCACCTCATGCCCTGCAGCCATAAACTCTTTTCCCAGTGCAAGACAGCGGCTTGTGTGGCCAAGCCCTTCTCCGCATATGAGTAGCAAGATTTTCATATTCCTATCGCTCTTCCGTGCCGTAGGCTGTAGCAATAAATGTTTTTCTTGAGTTGAGCTTTGCCTGTATAGTTCCAAAAATTTCAAGAATGATCTGTGTAATTCGAAAAATAAAAAGAAGAGATTTGAGGTAAAATCCATCTAGAAGGAAGTAACATGGGAAGAAGATTCCAGTAATCTCCTCACTGATGGCAAACTTTTTGGTCTGTTCGTATATTTTGGACGTTTCTATTTTTGGTCCCACGCTACTAACTAGTGATACTCATCTCTTGTATATATATTTTTCTTTTTTTCTATGTAATAGTTTTTGTAACTATGGATATAGAGTTTATGACTACATACTCCTGAATTCCAATTTTTGCTTTTCGGATATTTTTACAGAATGTTTTCCTGGAAATATTGTCTTTAGAGTTTCTTCTCATCTCTTTTTTACTTATTTGTCTCAGGTATCCCTCCCGTTTTCCTATTTTTTATATAAATTTTCTTCTGGAATAGATTTATTTTTTAAAAATAAATATACTAATTGACAAAAGTATATTTTTTAGCGAAATATATTTATATTTTCTCAATATTCTTCTAACTAAGTAAGAATTTCTTGAATATTTCACACCAGAAAAGTATCTGATAAAATGGTCGTGCCTGTTAATGCAAGGAAAACCTGAAAACAACCCTAAAACAATGGTAAGTTCTGAGCTTGCAGAAATCCTTATCTCGGAGGGATGGAAAAAGATGGACCTGCATGTACACTCCTCCTGTTCCTATGATGTTCCTCCGGCGAAGGCGATGCACCCTGCTGTTCTTTTTGAAAAAGCGAAGGCTAAAGGGCTTGATTTTGTGACCTTTACCGATCATGATACTGTCAAAGCATATGACCTGCTCGGCTGGGACAAAGAAGGGCTGGTTCCTGGGGTTGAGATCTCAATCAAAGACCCCGAGAATGTAGGGCATACCCTTCACGTTAATGTTTTTGATCTCGAACCGGAAGATTTCGAAGAACTTGAGGATATTGCCAATCAGGGACATGACTTCAAAAGTTTCATCCGTTATCTCCGGGTTCACAACCTTCCCCATATATACAACCATCCTTTCTGGTTTGCCATAGGAGACCGCCCCAACCTCCGGGCTGTGCCTGAGCTCATAAAACAGTTTCCTGTTATCGAATACAACATGCAGGACTTAACTGAAAAAAATCTGATTACTGCCGCTCTTGCCCGAAAATACGAAAAGGGTCTTGTTGCTACGACGGATAGCCACACAGGTGGCATGGGTTCGGTATATACTCTTGCAAAGGGTGATTCTTTCAGAGAATACTTTGACAATATCAAAAATGGCAGGTCACATATAGTAATTGAAGGGGGAGTTCGGAGGCACCTGACAAAAGAGCTAAATGCCTGGGTCGAACTGGTTTTCTCGATGGATAGAAATGCGAGGAGGGAAATGGATTTTACCACAAATGTACAGGCTTTTGATAGGCTGATAGGTTTTTTTGCAAATGATAAAATTAGAAAATTTCCCAGAGTTAACAGTCTGGCAATGATATTTTTCCAGAATTTTTTCAGGTCCGGACTTCCTGCTTATATGTATATAAGGTCTGAGAAATCCCTGATTTCGAGAATCGAAAAAGTGGTCAACCTGACAGCATAAAGCTATTGACATATATCTGAAAAATAAAGTTAAAAAATAATTTATCTTTTTTAGTTAAGTTATGGGGCCATAAATAATGTTTTAGTTCAAAAAGTTGAAATATATGTGCCCTGGAAGGATACTCACTCTGTCTAAAAACAACTACGTCAGGCTAAAAACAACTAAGCCAGGCTAAACCTGCTCTTTTAAAAATGACTCTTAAATATTCCATAATATATAGAATTTATGTACTATATGGTTTATAATGAAAATAACATGATTATTGAGAAAAAGTATATATAACTGAGTATTAATCTTATTGTTAGTGAAAACATTTTATATGTATATAAAAATTAGCGTGAGTTAAAAATAAAAAGGAGGCTTCCCATGCTCCGAAATGGAAAAATTAAAGGTTTAATCTTTGACTGTTATAAAACTCTCATCGATATCAAGACAGATGAAGGAAGCCGGGAAACAAATGAAAAGGTCAGCAAATGGTTACTATATCAGGGAGTGAGGATCGAACCTGATAGGCTAAGAGAAGAATACAAATGGAAAGTAATAGGGAGACTTGGTAATTCGGGTCAGAAGTATCCCGATATTCGTATAGAAGAAATTTTTGCCGAGATTTGTGCAGAAAATGCTTTCAGAGAAATCGATTCCTTCTGGCTTGGTATCGAAACTGCAAAGGTCTT
>DUIO01000190.1 GCA_013330315.1 Methanosarcina sp.
TAAATGAGGATACTTTTCTTGATACTGAAAATAAAGACATTATGGCTGCAGGGTACTACCTCCGGGTAAGAAAAACCTCAGGAGAAAAAGGCAAATGGATTACTATTAAAAGCCTTGGAGGTTTTAAAGCCGGAACTCACATAAGGGAAGAATATATCAGTTTCCTGCCCGAAGGGCTTACTGTATTCGAATGCCCCGACCTCAGAATCAGAGATATGATTTTTAAGTTTACTTCAGGGCTTAACCTGTTCCCGTTTATCACCCTCAAACAGAAAAGGACAATCCGCGAGNNCTCTATTGAAGACCTTGAAGCTATCCGAAATTTCCTGCTCAATCATTACAACCTTGTAGAAAGCCTTTTTTCGAAGTTTGAAAGAGCCTGTATTTTCAGGGAGAATCTTCCGGAAAAAACTCTTCTGGACCTGAGAGAAAGAGCCGTGTGTACACAGCTGGCAAATCACAAAAACATTTATGGCAAAAAAGCTAAAATCCTGCTTTTACTCGACAGGGGCAATAATCTTGCAAAACTCAGCCTTTTGCTCAAAGTTCCCGAACCTGAGATCGAAGCCCTGTTATTGCAGTTTGAAAAAGAAAGGCTTTCAATCTTTCCCTTTACAGGATCTGAAGAAAAGGCTCCCTGGAAAAACCTGACATTTTATTTTCAGGCAGGAAAAGGTAACCCGGAGAGCAGCTGGACAGAAGTCGGTTATGAAGAATGGACCCCCGAAACACTTTTAAAATTCTATGGAGTTGCGAGAGAAAAGGCAGAAAATACAACTGCAGCCGCTTTCGCCTTATTTGACGGGCTTTCTGCTTATCACGGATTTGGAAAAAAAGAAAGAGATCTTCTCGGGCTTGCAGCTCTCCTGCATAACATTGGAGTTACAACATCCGGAAAAGGAGAAAGCCTGGTTGACAGAGAGATTATCCTCACGCATCCCCTGAAGGGTTTGAAGGTTAGTGAATTGCAGATTCTGGCTCTGATTATGGAACTTCAGAACCTTTCGATAAGCGAGAAAAACCTCTGCTCCTTGCTTGAGGAAATAAATTCTAACCTTTCCCCTGCTTTTCAAAATAAAGCCTTTACACTTGCGGCTTTTCTTCGGATTGCCAGTGCTTTAGAAACCGAAGACCAGACACATTTACCCTGCAGGTTCAGACAGCTTGACGGAGCTGTTGAAATAGAACTTATCGGGCGTGATACGGAAAAGGCTGCAAAGAAGGCAGAAAAGAAAAGTGAACTCTGGGAATATCTCTTCAGTACCGAGTTACGGTTTATTCAGGCAAAGGAACCATTTGAAACCGAGATATCAGAAGAAGTCTTAAAAGAAACCGAAAAGGCGGAAGAAGAGAAAACCTGCGAGAGAGCTGAAAATAAAAGTGAAGAAAGAACTGAAAAGTACAGATCCGAAAGAAAAACTGAGAAGAAAAAAAGAAAAGAAATCCAGAAATTCATTGTTAGTCCGGAAGATTCGATGGCTGTTGTTGCGCACAGGATCTTTACATATCAATTATCTCAGATGTTTTCCCATGAAAAAGGGACCCGAAAAGGAGAAGATATCGAAGAATTGCATGATATGCGCGTTGCAGTCCGCAGGATGAGGGCGGCAGCAGTAGTTTTTGACGAGTACCTCGAATCCGAAAAACTGGAACCTCACCTTAAAGGGCTCAGGAGAACTCTTGGTGCCCTGGGAGGGGGTAGGGACCTGGATGTTTTCCGGGAAAAAGCGGAAACTTACTTAAAAATCCTGCCTCCGGGGCATGAGCACGACCTTGATCCTCTACTTATCACGCTTATAAAGGAAAGAGAAAAAGCCAGGGAAGAAATGCTTGATTACCTTGACAGTGAAAGGTACAGCCGTTTTAAGAAAGACTTCTCAGAGTTTCTGGATGTCCCTGAAACCTGGACTCGCCTCACAACTACGGAGAAACATGAATCTTTGCCTCACAGAGTGAAGGATGTCCTCCCTTCGATACTTTATGCGCGCCTGGCCGACATAACTGCTTACTCTGAGTGGATTGAAGGACCTTATGTTTCGGTTGAAAGGCTGCACAGGCTCAGNNGAAGCTTATCTGGCTTATAGAGAAACAGAGCTTTTAACCTTGCTCGATACCTTTCCGGATGCCTGGGAAAAAGTGAGGAACGGTGAATTCAGAAAGAAAATCGAAAGTTCGATCAGAAACCTGTATGAAAGCCTCTGACAGATTTTCGACCTATTCTTCCCGTTAAGATTCAGTCCCGCGGGACTTCTTCAACCTCAATGTTTCCTTCAAAAACCAGAGGGACACCCGCAGCCTGTTCTATAAGGACTTTGGACTGGAGGGAGTACCCGAAGATTTTTTTGAAATATTTCTTCTGCTTCTCAACCTCCCAGATTTCGAGCTGGCACTCGCGCTGTGCATGCATTTCAAGCACGAGGCTTTCAGTAGAGGCGATATAGAAACGTACATGGGATATGATGCCGGTATGGGTACGGTCAAGCCCTTCGGCAATACGGAGAAGAGCACTGAGCGCCCTGATGCTCTTTACAGTTTCCTTACTTAATCCCGCAAGATTGGGATGCTTCTTTTTAGGGGTATTTTTCCGGTGGAAATACGCAATGTTCGCGATAATTTCGATTTCATCAGGCTGAAAGCCGGGAAGGCTGCTCTCTCTTATAAGGTGATAGGCATGCGCTTGGTGGGTGTCATATGAGAGGAATGTCCCTATATCGTGCAGAGTTGCTCCGTACTCAAGAAGTTCTCTCTCGCTCTCATTAAACTCATAGATGCCAAGAGCCTGAATGCTGTCAAAGAGCTCAAGGGCAAGCCTTGTGACAATATGGGCATGTTCCTCGTCAAAGTTGCAGGCAAGACCAAGCTGCATAATACTGCGTTTTCTTACCGACATTTGAGTGACCATGTATGAGAACTCACTCTTTGAAATATAATCCACGAGCAGCCCTTCCCTTAGCCCGCGTTTACTGACTGTAATCTGCGGAAGTTCAAATTCTTCCATAAGAGTCTCTATGATTGCAGCCCCTGCAAGGATTATGTCTGCCCTCTGGGCATTTATACCGGGAAATTTGCGCCTCTCTTCAAGCGGCAGGGCGCACATTGCCCTGACAACCTTCTTCAGGTCTTCGTACTCAAGCCTCTCGAAACTTTCGTGGTCTGTCTTACGCAGGTAAACAAAAGCGATTTTTGCAAGGTTTTCGATAGTCCCCGAGCTTCCAACTGCACAGGTTATAATGTGCCTGGAAAGCTCCTTTTTTATGTCCGCAATCTTACGCCGTATATATGCCTTGATCTGTTCATAGCGTTCTTCAGAGACTGGGCCTGTTTCGTCCGGAAGGAACATATTTGTCAGGCGGATTGCCCCAAGGTTAAGTGAATTGAGGAAATAGCACTGGCTCTGGTCCCCTACCGATACCTCAGTACTTCCCCCCCCGATATCAATAAAAAGAGCTTTTGAATATCCGAGCCGGAGCCCACTTGAAACCCCCAGGTAGATCAGACGGGCTTCCTCTTTCCCTGATATCGTACAGACTTCAAGGTTTGCCTCTTTTTTAATCATTTCAAGAAACTGGACTTTATTACTTGCATCACGAGTTGCCGAGGTCGCCACAGCTATAACCTCTTCTGCCCTGTAAGCCCGTGCGAGTTCCATAAACTTTTTACAGACAACAGTCGCCCGCTCCATAGCTTTTAGCTGGAGAATCCTGTCTATGAACTCCTTTTCTCCAAGCCTCACCGTTTCCTTCTGCTTGGTCAGGGGCTGGTGAGACCCGTTAGGATTGATCCGGACAAGAAGAAGCCGGACCGAGTTAGTCCCTATATCAATAAACGCGACAACCCTGCCTTCGAAAATTTTCTCGGGTTCCATTCACGACCACCTGAAAGTCTTGCCTTTCGTTTTTCTCGAAGGATTCGAAAGCTTCATAAATTTCACAATATCCGTTCATATTATTATTCTATTTGAGATTTGTTTTTCGGTCTTTTTTGGGCTCTTTGTGAGATTTATTTTCAAGCTCATTTTCCTGATTTTTATCTTTCTATATATGTGAAATTGTAAGTTCAAAAACCCTGCCCATATGAAACTTTTGAAATTGATATGAGAGCTTAGAAATTGATATGAGGGCTTAGATAAGAAATGAAAATAAAGGAGTTAAGTAAAAGAGGTAAAACTGAAAGAAGGAAAAGAACCGAAAAAAGGGCAAAAAAGGATAAAAAAAGAGAAAAGGATAAAAAAGAGGAGAAAAGGATAAAAAAGAGCAAAAGAGAACAAAAAGGAGGAGAAAAGGATAAAAAAGAAGATAAAAGGATAAAAAGAAAAAATATGAAAAAATAGAAAACAAAAAGGAAAAAGAAAACCTTTCTTCAGTTTAACCTAGTTTAGGTTCCCAGGCACCTCTGTTTTCAAGCATCCAGAGCTGAGAATCCAGTTCTTCTTCTTCCGGCTGAGGGTAAATCCTTTCAGTCCTGCCGTTNNGGAATGTAATCCTGGGACACGGGGAAGAGAACTTCAACTCTGTTGTCGAGGTTACGAGGCATAAGGTCAGCACTTCCCATAAAGATCTCCTCTTTTCCACCGTTCCTGAAGTAATATATCCTTGAGTGCTCAAGAAAACGCCCGACTATTGAGATAGCCCTTATGTTTTCACTCAGCCCGCAAATTCCTGGTCTGAGGCAGCAAATACCCCTGACAATAAGGTCTACTTTTACCCCGGCTCGTGAAGCCCTGTAAAGTTCACGGATGCACTGGTAGTCCACAAGTGAATTCATCTTGAAGATCAGATGCCCGTTTCCGAACTTCTCGTGCATATCAATTTCACGCCTGATGCGCTCAAGAATCTGATGTCTCATGGTCTGAGGGGCCACAAGGAGTTTGATATAATGGTCTTTCCTCGAGTAGCCTGTGAGTGCATTAAAGAGATCGGAAATATCCTTGCCTATAAAGGAGTCGCTCGTCAAATAGCCACAGTCAGTATAGATTCTTCCTGTGACCGCGTTATAGTTCCCCGTACTCATATGCACATAATACCTGATGCCACCTTCTTTTTCAGCTCTTACGATCAGGCACATCTTGGCATGAGTTTTTCGCCCTGGAAAGCCGTAGGCTACATGAACCCCTTTGCGTTCAAGTTCTTTTGCCCAGCCGATATTGTTCTCTTCGTCAAAACGGGCTTTAAGTTCGACAAGGACTGCAACCTGCTTGTTTCGGTCCGCAGCTTTCATAAGGGCCTGGATAATCCTGGAGTTGTCATCCACCCTGTATAATGTCATTTTGATTGCCAGGACATCAGGGTCATCGGCAGCTTCTTCTACCAGATCTGTCACCGATTCAAAACTGTCATATGGATGATACAGGAGGATATCTTTCTTCTTTAAGGCTGAAAAAATGTTTTCTTTATCAACCATACGAGGATGCTTTTTCTGCTTAAAAGGCTCGTACTTAAGCTCAGGGCGATTGACTTGAGCGAGCTTCATTAAGCTTGACAGACCCAGAGGTGCTGCTGACCTGAACATTAAAGGAGAGGTCAGGCCCAGGTTCTTAAGGAGAATTTGAGAAACCCTTTCAGGCATAGTATAATCGGTTTCAAGCCTGACAGCAGGTCCGAAGTAGTTTCTACCTACTCTTTGTTTTACAGCAGTCAGGAGGTCTTTATCTCCATCTTCATCAAACCCAAGGTCTGCGTCCCTTGTAATCCTGAACGGATAAGCCCCCAGGATGCGCTGCCCCGGAAACAGAAGATCGAGATTTGAAGCAATCAACTGTTCGAGCCACACAAAACACCCTGTTTTTAGCTCTTCGAAACTGGAAGTTATTTTATCCTGATCTCCTTCAGGCACAAAGATCAGTCTCGGAAACATAGGAGGAATTTTGACCCTCGCAAAACGCTCTCCGTATTCCGGGTCATCAATAAGTACTGCAAGGTTAAGACTGAGGTTTGAGATGTGCGGGAAAGGATGACCTGAGTCGAACCCGAGAGGAGTTAGCAGAGGAAAGATATTTCTTTCAAAATAATCTCTGAGTTTCTCCCTATCTTCTCCGGAAAGTTCAAAGTAATTAAGGACTTCAATCCCATTTTCCCTGAGGGCGGGTTCAAGTATTTCATTCCAGCAGCTATCACTGATAGGGAGCTGCCTTAAAAGTTCTTCCCGGATAACTCGAAGCTGTTCCTGGGCCACTTCGTCT
>DUIO01000235.1 GCA_013330315.1 Methanosarcina sp.
AGAAATAAAGATTATTACGTTTGAAGGTTAGCACGAGTGAAACTGAAGGAATTAAATGGAGAATTCAGCTGTATTTAAAAAATATCTGGTTAAAGTAAAAAATAAGCAAAGAATGCAAATAAACAAAAAATAAAAAAGCCAGATAATCAAAATAAAAGAAATAAAAATACAGGGATTGAAAAAGATAAAAAAGAATATACAAAATAATATATGAAAAAAATAAATATATAGAAGATGAAAAATAAAAAAGTAAGCGAATAAAGGAATACAAAAATTGTTCCAGCCTGAATCACTACTTCAAGCTGGATTTTTATGTTTTGCCGGTTGTAAGCCGGTTTCAATCTGAGGCAAAAAATATAAAAAGTCTAAAAATTCAAAGAGTGGTGCCAGGATTCTGCTGTGAATACACATCTTCTAACATCATTAATAGATGATTCTGAATGCCTTGATCTTTGGTTTAATTTTTTAACTATATTTTCCTGTTATATTTTTGATTATACCTGAACCTTTGATGAGTCAGGTTAATTTAACTTAGTCCAGAATAATCCAGGTTTCTGTCATTTTGCTTCCGATATCCGGGTCAAGCTGCATCGCTTTCATATACTGAATTTTAGCTTCGTCAAAGCGCCTCATTTTTCTCATAAGCAGGCCGTAGCTGTAGTGGAGCGGAGGATAATAAGGATTGAGAGCGAGGGCTTTTTTGTATTCTTCTTCTGCTTCCGAAAAGCGCCCGAGTTCTGCAAGAAGATTTCCATAGCTGTAGTGCCCTTCGGCACTTTCAGGGTCAAGACTTAAAGCTTTTTTGTATTCCATTTCAGCTTCGTATCTTCTTCCGAAACGAGCAAGAAGGTTTGCATAGTTGGAATGGACCTTTGCATCGTTCTGGTCAAGGGCGAGGGCTTCCATGTACTGTTCTTCGGCCTCCGAGACCCTGCCTTCCCTTGCAAGCAGATTTCCGTAATTGAAAAGGGTTCTCCTGTGCCTTGGGTTAAGGGAAAGAGCCTCCCTGTATTCGGCTTCGGCTTCCGAAGAGCGTCCGAGGAAAGATAGTAAAACTCCGAAATTATGGTGGAGACTAGGATCTTCAGGATCAAGCTTCATTGCAAGTCTGTATTCTTTTTCGGCATCTCTGAACCTTCCAAGCTCAAAAAGCATGTTTGCATATCCGCCTCTGGCAGGAACATAATCCGGGTTACCGGAAAGGGCCCTCAAATAGCGGTCTTCTGCTTCTCTGAAGTACCCGTACTCAGTCAGGAGGTAGGCGTACCCGGCATTTGCTTTTACATTATCAGGCGAGGTTTCAAGCACGAATTTATATTCATTTTCTGCTTCCTCTATCTTTCCGAGCTCTAAAAGAAGTTCGGCATAAGCACACCTTACATCCGGGTTTTCAGGGTTTTCTTTCAGAATTTCAAGGTAACTTGCTTCGGCTTCGGGGGAAAAGCCCAGTACATGCGCTGCAGTGCCCAGTGCATAGCAGGATTCTTCACGGAGCTTCCCGGAGGCCTGCATCATGCAGACTTTTGCGAAAATATATTCTTCCATATGCATTTTTTGCTTTTTGCATGCACTGGAGAGGTCAAGCAGAAGTTCTGGGGGAAAAGATTTTTCTCTTGAATTTTCCATGGCGAAATCGGCTGCACAGGGTAGGTTTTTCTGTTCAGATCCGATTATCCCTATCACGTTATATACAAAGTCGTCAACTGCGTCAAAGTCCATATTTCCGGCACCTCAGAAGAATGGATGTTCTAAGTGGGGGGATTGTCAGTGTAACATCCGGAGTATAGTTTTACATTTAATTGGATATATTAGTAAGTGAATATTGCGTAAGACTTTTTGACATAATATTAGTGTTTGAATAGTGCATAAGAGAGCCAGTATAATATTACAATTATCATATAACACTCTATCCCTTTACAACGCAAAATAAAACAGTAATTGGATTGAACGACATCGTTTTCCTAAAAAAATAAATTCTGCAGGATAAAAATCAAGCAAGGGAAAGCAGAAGAATAATAAAAATAAATATTGGACTATAAAAACATAAAAAATGACACAATGAGCTAGAAGGAAAAATTGAAAATTAAATTAATAAAAATACGAATGGAAAAGAAAAGCATATCGAATGATAGTATGGATGAGAGGTGAAAAGAATTAAAAAATTTCGAATAGGGTATAAACCGGAGGTTCAAAAATAATCTATCAGTATTAAACTATAGTTTATTACTTACCTTAGATTAGAGAACAAAGAACAGTTTACAACCTCAAAAATTGAGGTTATTTAAAAAGAGGATATTAAAAGTCTCGGAATAATGAAAAAACCACTGAAAATTAAAGAAGATCAGAAAAATACACTGACAATTTTAGCCTTTTTTATATTTCTCGGATACGGATTGAGGACTTCCCTTCAAGCCAGATACGAAACAATAAGCAGCCCTGCACCAGCTTCTATTGACGTTCCAAGAACTGACCCCATAGCCTGTGAACCCATTTGAGGGCCAGGGATAAAGCTCCCGAACAATATCTCAACCACTGCCCCAGTTTCGATTCTCGAAGGCATCCGCCTTCCAGAGGAACACTCTTTTTGCCAGCTGCTCTTTTTGCCAGCTGCTCTTTTTGCCCGATTTTTACTTCCTAATCTGTATTTTTCATTTATTTTATTTTTCCTCTGGCCTTTTATTTATCCCGTTTCATCTGCTGTTTCATCTGCTTATTCCGTATTTGTTTAGTTTGTCTATTTAATCTATTTAGCCAGTTTAGTCTATTTAATTTATTTAATCTATATTTGTTCCGTTTTGTCGGTTTACCCGGATCTATTCAGTTTTACTCCCTACTCCAGATTTGAATCATAGATTACCAGGCAATCTGAAGTGAAAACCTGTATTTTTTAAGTGAATATCTATGTTTTTGAGTAAAATGATACTTGAAGTCAGGGTAAAAATTCTCCAGAAAGGTCTCTTTTATTATGAATCAGGTTCGGAAGAAATATTATCTAAAAAGGTCCAAAAAAACAATATATGAGAACTATACTCTCCTTATAGTCTGAAAATTTAAAATGAACCTGCTGTATCGGCGAAAATTTACCAACGAAATCTACCAACGAAATCTGCCACCGACATAAATCCACCGATAAAAATTAACAGACACCCGGTAATTATTAAGTAACATATAAGTAATTATTAAGTAATTATAAGTAATTATTAATTACTCTTAAAACTGATTGCTATGTTTCTTAAACTCTTTTCCCTGTTTTTGATTATTCCCCTTGTGGAGATTTATCTCCTGGTCAGGATAGGGGGTATAATCGGAGCTTTGAACACTGTTCTTGTTATTCTGATAACTGCAACCCTCGGAGCTTACCTGACAAAAAGCCAGGGCTTTCGGGTGCTCCGCCAGATCCAGGACGCAACAAGGCAGGGGTATATGCCAGGAAACGAACTCCTTCACGGCCTTTTTGTATTAATAGGAGGCTTTGCCCTATTGACCCCCGGCTTCCTGACCGATGCCATAGGGTTTTCTATGCTTATCCCTCAGGTAAGGGAAGTATATGTAGGAATAGCAAAAGGGATCATAAGAAAAAAAATACAGCAAGGAAACCTTCAGATGCGAGTGTACACAGATTTCAGGTAATTCGCAATTCATCAAAATAATATCCCGAACAGGTAAAGCAAGAGCGGGGCCAGAAAAACTGTAATGAGACCGGCAATCCCGATCGAAAGCCCGCTCATTGCGCCTTCCGTTTCTCCAAGTTCTATTGCCCGCGTTGTACCGAGAGCATGGGAAGCCGTGCCGATTGCAACACCGATTGCAACACTATCTTTTATGTGGAAAGAGCGGCAAATAAATGGGCCGAGCACAGCCCCTATTATCCCTGTTACCACAATTGCAGCTACCGTTATTGCAGGCAATCCACCTATCTGTTTTGAAATCTCCACTCCTATCGGGGTGGTCACAGATTTGGGAACAAGAGAATTGGTTATTACCTGGTCAAGCCCAAAAAGATTTGAGAAAATAAGAATGCTTGAAATGCCGGCAATGCAGCCTGCACTTATACCTGCAATTATGGGGAAGGCATCATTTTTTAGGAGCTGAATTTTTTTGTAAAGGGGAACAGCAAGGACTACGGTTGCAGGCCCGAGGAAGAAAGAAATATAGTCTCCTCCCAAGTTATAAGTCTCAAAATCTATCCTGAAATACAGGAGGAAGAGGATCACAAGCACCATACCCACAAGCAGGGGGTTAAAGACGGAAGAACGGGTTTTCTTATAGAAAAAGATGCCTATCTGAAAAGCAGCCATGGATAAAAGAACCCCAAAGAGAGGTGTGCTAAGAAACTCGTTCATAAAATTCATTTGCAGTTTAATTCACCTCTTCTACTTTTCTTTCGTTAATCTGAATTTTTTCATGTGCCTGAACTTCTTTTCTACTCCTTTTGACTTTATCTTTCTTTTCTCCGAAAAAAACCGGATTCATCGACTTTTTTCGGGTGAACCTTTTTACAAATTCCACTGTCAGACCCGTAACGCCGAGGATAATTATTGTTGAGAGAATAGAAACCCAGAGAACCTCAGTCAATTTACCTTCAAGCACGGTAAAGCAGGTTATAAGGCTTACTCCCGCAGGAAGGAAGAAAAAAGCCAGGTTATCAAGAAGAAAATTACTCATCCGGTCTATCATTTCGAGCTTAATTATACCCGTGTACAGGCTGATAAAAAGGATTAACATCCCCAGGATATTACCCGGAACAGGCAGCTCGAATGCCTTTTGAAGCAGCTCGCCCAGAAAGTATATGCTGAGAATAATTGAGAATTGTTTTAGCAAGGGCTTGTTTTCCTCCTATTAATTGAAACTGGACTAAAGAAATCGAGTTATAAATATCTTCCCGATACTTGAAAAGTTATTTACAGTGTACAGCCCGTTAATTAAACAGTAAATTCAACACACCGGTCCAGACTTTACGGCCCAGACTTTAAGAACTTAGAAGCAGCCAGAGCTTTCAGAAATTTAGACATATCAGAAAATCAGGGTTCCCGGAAATCTGGAGCGTCCGGGAATTTGCAATATCAGGTACAAAATGAAGGTTTTTGAAGGGCACACACCAGGCACACAATAAATTCATATTGACCGAACTCCTATTTTCCTAGGGTGTTCTGATGGGAGAAAACCGATTCGTATACATGGACCATGCAGCTACCACTTTCATAAAACCGGAAGTGATTGAGACTATGCTGCCTTTTTTGAGAGAGCATTTCGGTAACCCTTCTTCCCTGTACTCAATAGGTAGGGAAGGCAAAGAAGCGGTAGAAACAGCCCGGGAAAAGCTTGCAAAAGCTCTTGGAGCTAAATCTCAGGAAATTTACTTTACTTCGGGAGGAACGGAATCCGACAACTGGGCCGTTAAAGGCACCGCTTTTAACAGGCGAAAGAAAGGGAAACACATCATTACGACGCCAATTGAACACCATGCAGTTCTTTACCCCTGCGAATATCTGGAAACGCAGGGTTTTGACGTAACTTATTTGCCTGTAGATGAATACGGACTTGTAGACCCTGCAGAACTCGAAGCTGCAATAAGAAAAGATACTATTCTGATTTCGGTCATGTACGCTAATAATGAAATAGGGACTATCGAGCCCATCCAGGAAATAGGGGAAGTTGCAAAAGAACACGAAATTCCCTTCCATACAGATGCCGTACAGGCAATAGGCAATATCCCTCTTGACCTTCAGGGAAAGGATAAGGACGTGGATATGCTCTCCCTTTCCTCACATAAATTCTATGGACCAAAAGGGATAGGTGCACTCTATATTAGAGAAGGGACAGAAATCGACAGCTATATGCACGGGGGTGCACAGGAGAAAGAAAAGAGAGCTGGAACGGAGAACGTTGCAGGGATTGTAGGCATGGGAAAAGCAATAGAGCTTGCAACTGCAAACATCGAGGAGCACAGTGAAAAGCTGAAGAAAATGAGGGACAGGCTCAGGGCAGGAATACTTGAGATTCCGGAATGCAGACTGAACGGGCATCCGGAGAAACGCCTTCCCGGGAATCTGAACTTTAGTTTCAAATATATAGAAGGGGAGTCTCTGCTGCTCATGCTTGACCAGATGGGAATCTGCAGTTCTACAGGCAGCGCCTGCTCTTCGGGCTCACTTGACCCTTCACATGTGCTGAATGCGATTGGAGTCCCGCCTGAGATTTCCCAGGGTTCTCTGCGCCTGACTCTTGGAGATGCAAACTCCGAAGGTGATGTCGATTATGTGCTCGAAGTACTGCCTAAAATTGTAGAGAGACTGAGGGCTATATCTCCATTTTATAAACCGGCA
The DNA here is from genome assembly GCA_013330315.1 of Methanosarcina sp. Classification (GTDB taxonomy): domain Archaea; phylum Halobacteriota; class Methanosarcinia; order Methanosarcinales; family Methanosarcinaceae; genus Methanosarcina; species Methanosarcina sp8098u. The sequence goes on from DUIO01000235.1 coordinate 6,327, forward strand.
AGTGTATGCGAAAAATAAATAAAAAGTGCATAGTGAGAGGGAGTTTTATGTATAATAAAAAAGTGATGGACCATTTTATGAATCCGAGAAACGTGGGGGAAATAGAGAATGCAGACGGCATCGGAGAAGCCGGAAACCCTCACGGTGACCAGATGAAGATTTTCCTCAAAATCCAGGACAATAAAATTGAGGATGTAAAATTCAAGACATTTGGCTGTGCAGCAGCAATCGCGTCCAGCAGCATGGCAACGGAAATGATAAAAGGAAAGACCCTTGAGGAAGCCTGGGAACTTACGAACGAAGCAGTAGCTGAAGCGCTTGAAGGGCTTCCACCAGGAAAACTGGAGTGTTCTGTAGTTTCGAGAGAGGCCATTCACAGGGCAATCAATGATTACCGTAAAAACCAGGGACTTGAACCTCTAGCAGAGCAGATGTGAAAAGAACAGTATAAAAGCTTCGTAAACTGGAGGCTTGCTGTAGCAGCTCCCGGGTTTAAGGTTGAATGGATTCACATGAATTA